>JALUKQ010000143.1:0-13677 GCA_027056485.1 Campylobacteraceae bacterium
ACCTATGAGAACCATTACAGACCCTAAACGCATAGGTGAGTTAATGAGAGCCTTACATGAGTATCACGGTGAATACTCTACTAAGTGGGCTTTACTCTTTATGGCTCATACCTTTGTACGTTCTTCAAATATTCGTTTTGCTGAATGGAATGAGATAGATTTTAAAAAGAGAGTGTGGACTATTCCCTCTCATAAGATGAAAACTAAAGTAGAGCATACTTTACCACTTACTACCCAAGCTATAAAGATACTCAAAGAGATAGAACCATACTCAAAAGAGAGTAAGTATATTTTTCCCTCTTCATTAGGTCATAGTAAAGCATTAAGTGAGAACACTTTAAATACAGCCTTTAAGCGTTTAGGTTTTGGTGGTGAGATTGTATCTCATGGGTTTAGGTCAATGTTCTCTACTTTGGCTTATGAGAGTGGAAAGTTTAGAGGTGAAGTTATTGAAGCACTCTTAGCACACAAAGACCCTAACGAGATAAGAAGAGCCTATAACCGTGCTACTTATGAAGATGAAAAAATAGAGGTTATGACGTGGTGGAGTGGGTTTTTAGAGGGGGTTAGGAATGGGTAGTAAGAAATTTACTGAAATACTTTTAGAGTTCTTTAAAGATAAAAATGACTTTGAACATCATGAGTGGATAAGTATAGAAAGTATGATTAATGATTTCTCAGACAATTACTTTTTTAATACATTAGATGAAGCCGAACAATATGCAATGGCTTCTATGATTTCAGAAAGAATGAGGTTATCTATTGGGAATAAAGAATTTAAATTTACTGAGAATACCTCATCTATACAAAAGGGTACTAATAGAACTATAAAAAATTATGTATTTAAGTATGAGATTACAAATGATAGAGTTAAACCTTTGCGAAAATTACCAGAGATAGATATAAGAGAAGAAGAAAGTTTTTATGAAAATTTAGAAGATGTTTATAAATATAGCGAAATTGGTTCTTCATCTTATATAATGGATTCATACAGAAATCATGTGACCGAGTTTATTGAAGATTTTAAGGAAGTAGATTTTTTAAAGAAAATTCCCTTTACTGAAAGAAAAGAGATTATTATTTATATTATTCAATTTGGAGCAGGATACTATAGGGAACAAGATTATATACCTTTTGATAAAAGAAAACTATCTACAGCAATTAAACGTGATTCAGAAAAAATTCAAAAGTTTCAAGATTTTATAAAAAAGTTTTTGCCTGAAAAAAATACTAAACCATACCTAAAAGGAACTACCTTTGATGGAAAGGATTACTTAGAAGATATAAACAATAGATTAGATGTATTGAAATTAGATTTAGAAAATAAAGATTTCAAAATATTTTCAAAATTATATTATGAGGGAAGTGAAGCTTTAACTAAAAATGATTTAGAAGATTTTTTAAAGACTAAAGCAAAAAAATATAATCTAGCTTGTACTACTGATATACGAGAGCTTCGAGAAAGAATGCCTAAAAAAATTTAACTTTCTACTAATTCTCTAAAACCCCATCATATAGACTTTCCGAGCTAAGGTAACAAATTTTGTTACCTTAGCTATTTAACTATTCTTCTCTTAATAGTCTAATATACTCTCATAAGCTTATATAGTCTAAACAAATTTAAGCAAGTACAGCTTTTTAGATTATAAATCCATTCATGAACGGTAAGTACAAAAAGGTATTTACTATGAGTAATTTAGAAAACAGAATGCAAATTGAAAACATGAGAGCCAAAGAAGTAGCTAAATACTTAGGTATCGGTTTGTCTACGGTTTGGCTTTATTCTAAGCAAAAATTACTAAAACCAATTAATCTAAGTCCAAGAGTCACAGTATTTAAAAAAGCTGATATTGACGCTTTTATAGCTAGTAGAATTGATGAGGTGGCAAAATGAGAAAGCCACCATTTACAGCACACTATTTAGTTTTAAAAGACCTCATCAATAGAATAGATGTTAGAACCAAAGTAGATTTTATTCATTATTATACTAGCAGAATTGAAAATATTAAGAGTGAACTAAAAAATAAGTATGGGTTAGTGTTTGTAGAGAATGCAAGAATATACACAAAATATTCATGGTATAAACCTTATATTCTAGTCGATAATGAAGAGAATATGAAACGAGCCAAAGAGTTATTAAAGGGGTTCGAGCCTCCTTTAATTTAACTTCTATGGATTTGTAAAAATATTGTACCCAAACAGCCATAAAAACAACAATAGAAAATATTGCTAAAATATAGCTTTAAGGTTCAAAAAAATACCCCTTACAATAGAGTCTAAGGTAGTCTAAGACTTTAAGGGGTAAAGCTACTTAAGAAGCTCTACAAGCCTATATAGCGTGGTACTTTAAAAGGTATTGGCTATATAAGCTTAAGAATAGAGTTTCTTAATGTAGAGTTCTTTTTTTTGCTCTATGCTCTATAGGTTTTAGGCTATTTTGTCCGTAACATTCAAACTAAATTTACTAAGGTAATAACATGGAAATACTAGAAGAATTAGAAAACTTTATATCTGAATTTAATCAAAACAATAATGTAGATTTTGCTATAGACTCCATAAGAGTAGAGTTCTCAAAACAATATAAGCTTGAACCCCTAAAAGAGTTAGGAACATGGAAAAAATTAACTAAAAATAGCAACATCTTAGCTAAACTCAAAAGAAGATTAACAGCTGATGAGATTACAAGTGTTTTTAGATTGGAGAAACACAATATTTATTATTATAATAAACGTGATGAGAGAAAAAAATACAGAAAGGCAATAATGGTTATATTTGGATTAAAGCAGTATCATAAAGAACCACCACCGAGAACATTAGTCAGTAAAATATTATCTATCCTCAAAGATGTATCAAATATTGATTTATGCCTAGATGTTCCATATCAACCAAATTTAAAAAAGTTGGAAAGAAATTATATTTTAGAGCAATACACAACCCCAAAAGGAGTTAAGACAGATACACACTACATTAACAATCCTCGTATAATGGGAATAGAGAAAGTAACCATCTACAATAAAGGCTTTAAAAACGCCCTCAATCGTATTCTATGGAGATTTGAAGCTAAGATACTAATACACAATATAAAAGCCTTGTATATGCCACTACATGAATTTAAGGAGTTAATACAGCATGGGAAATAAACCAATGACTAAAGAGCAGGTGCTACAGAAGATAAAAGAGATATTAGCCAAAGATAAAAAGTTTGTTGGTGCAACAATTCAGATTGATTTTTGCGATAAGAAGTCAAAGAAAAAACACACTAAAAATCCCAAAATCTAAGTTTTTCAAAAAAGTGTAAATTTTATGTATCTCGTGCGTATTTGGTGTGTTATTGAGTAGAATATACGCACAAAAAACAAGAGAATAGTAAAACAATACCCCTTAGAACCCTAGTTGTGTCTACCAATATTACTTATACTGCTGAAAGAAATAGTAGGATAAAATAACTCAATCATTTCATGAATAAGGTGGAACTCCTTTTACCCTTGCCGAGTCTATACTTGGCATTAATCACAAATCCTTTCTATCTTCATATCCTAAAACTAATCTACAATTAAACAAAACACCCCTAAATCAAGCCCTAAAGCTTTTCTTTGAGTTCTTTATCATGTGAGGGGTTAAAAGGGCTTAGAATGGCTTTAACTGATTTTAATCAATGTAGTAGTATCATTAATTAAATACTTCAAAGGAATTATGATGATAGCAAGAAGACAAACATCAATAAAAGTTGACCCTATTGCATGGGATAATGCAAAAGAGATATTTAAAGAATATAACCTAACCGTAACAGACGCAATCAATATTTTTTTAAATAAGGTTCGTTTAGAGGGTGGTTTACCGTTTGATATGAAAGTACCAAGCCAAAGATTAGAGAATGCTATAAAAGAGGTTAAAAATGGTGATGTAGTTCATTATGATAGTGTAGAAGATATGATGAAAGATTTAAAAGCATGAAGTTTAAATTAGCACGTGCAAACAGTTTTAAAAGAAGTTTTAAAAAGCTGAAATTAACAGATGATGAAGAGTCAAATTATATTGAGATTATTTATAAACTTCTTAATGATGAAGAACTAGAAGCAAAATATAAAGACCACCCATTAAAAGGTAATCTCAAAGAGTTTAGAGAGTGCCATATTAAACCTGATTTATTACTCATGTATAGAATTAATGATGATGTTCTTGAATTGGTTGATATTGGTAGTCATAGTGAACTTTTTAAATAAGGTTTCCCATGAAAAAAGAAAGTTTTGCTACCTCAAAGCGTTATAGAAGACATAACAAAGGTTTAGCCAAAGAGATAAAGTTTCTCAAACGGTTAAGAAAAAGAAGAGCTAGAAAAAATATTAGTGAATGGAATAAAACTTATGCGTGGGAAGTAAGCTAATACTTCTCTCTTCTCACACCTCATCAAGCCCCATAAAAACCATCTAAACCCCACAATAAAACTAATCCGACACTTTCCACCCCTACCACTTCCGACACTTTAAAATCATAAAATAAACTAGAGTTCCGACACTTTGAAAATAAAGCAAAACCAACACCACAGCCCATAGGCATAAACTCCAAAAAGGTTTTAACAGATTGATTACTTTTTATGGTGCTGATAGTGTTGCTTAGTTGTAGCTTTTTAAGCCCTCTTTACTCTTAAAGAATATCTCTAAAAGAAAGATGGACTAATATTATATTTGATAAGTGGGGTTAGTGAGTGGAGCAGGAAAAGAGGTTATTTATTATTGACCTCATCACACACACTTTTAATTTTATCTTCTAAAGCTTTTAATCTTTGGTTTTCAGAATAAAGAGCTAAAAAAGGTTTGACCCAATCACTTACTTTTCGACCCTCTTCACCCCAACCACTACAAGTTCTATAACTAACCTCTGATAACTCTGAAAATTTTTTAAGTGTTAAATTATTCTCTTTTAACAACTTCTTTAATTCTTCATACTCCATTTAGTAACACCTTTGATTTTTAATTAAGTATATCAAAATGAGTATATAAAGCCCATAAAATAACCCTTATGAGGTGTTTTATAAAATATTATCAAATGATTTTTATTTTACATATTAGGGTAAATTAGTTAAATAATTATAAAATTAAGTACCTCATAATGTAAAATAAGGCTATAATTACAAAAGTCAAATTAATTCACAATGACTTTAAAAAAACTTATCCAAGAGAGGACACTTTAAAATGACTACCAATCAAACAGTAAAAAAGAGATGGCTCAACATAGAAGAGTTAGCGAGTGAGTACGGCTTTAGTAAATCAAGCCAATACCAATTAAGAAAAAGTAAACAAATCCCATTTAGTCAAATCAAGGCTTCAAGCAAGACAGATAAAAATAATGGTTCAGTACGTTATGACCGTGTGTTAATTGATAAATGGTTAGAAGAAAATAGAGCAGTATAAGCAGTTAAACAATGAAATATCAAGCCATAGAGAGGATTAAATGACTAAATCAATGAATAATGATTATCCATTCAATGTTATTAATTATCCCTCTATTGGTGGAGATATTGAGACTTCAAAAGGTGGCTTTATCTTCAATCAATTAGGCATTGATAACATTGAGTTAATCGCAAAGTATGAAACATTTAAAACTATGGTGGAGAAAATGGGCTTAACCATTGAGCCAATGCCAAATACCCATAAGATACATGAGAGGATAGATTACGAAATGAAGCAGGACAAACAAACAAGGCTTTTATCTGATAAATTTATGCCTATTGTAGAGGTTATCTACTTACCAAAGGTTGGTAAATCTAAGCCTTTATACATTACAGTTGTTAGGAACATTCCTACCCTCTTTGATGTAGCGACACAGCGTAAAAAGTCAAAAGATACCTACTGTTTAATTCTCTTTGCAGGACTACACCAACCCTCAAAAAAGATTAGTAGTGAAGCCATGAAGATAACAAGCAAGATTATTAAACGTAAAGCCTTTAAACTCCATAGTGTAGATATTGCCATAGACACCACAGACCAAAGAAGCATAACCCACAATAGAAAGGGAGCTTTTAAAGATAACCTCATGCCATACAGTAAACAAGGGGTTATCTCTAAAGGTTCAAGCCTTTATATCAATGATTTAGAACACCCAAGTATTAGCCGTGTTCTCTATTACGATAAGTATTTAAAACAACTCAATCAACAGAAAAAGGAGATTATAGGTAATGACTTAAGAGAATGGAAAAGATTAGAGATTACATTAACTTTTGATGTAACCAAACGAGAGAATAAGGGCTTTACTCACTACATCAATGATTTAAATTTTGTAGATGATTTATATGAAGTTCAAGAGGTGGCACAGTTGGCAGGGGTTAAGAGTTATTCAAATGATTATCTTATCTACCAACTTAACAGCCTACTAGATAACAGAGTGATAAATAATCATGAGAGCGTGAAGCAATTTAACAGCGTTGAGAGTTTAGAGAGATTTAAACAATCTGATTTTAGAAGATATTTATTAGCAATTTAGGAGATAGAAAGATGTACATATTTATACAAGGTGAAAACACTAAAGTAAAAAGAAAGTTAGGAATAGTAGACAATACTATGATTACAGCCGAACCAACTAAGAGAGCAAAAGATAATGAGTTTGTATTTTTTAAAAAAGAAGATGGGCGTTTAGGCTTTAAGAGATACAAAAAAGTTAAACACTTAACGTGTGAAGTTTATGCAATAGTCGATATTTGTAACCATGATACAAAGAAGATATTAAAAAAACTTAATAAGTAATTCATGAAGTGCTAAGGGCAGGACTACCAATCTAACCCCTTAGCTTATCCACATTAAAAAAATGTTTGAAAGGACATAAAATGATAACAGAAAAAACAAAGAAAACCAACACTAAAGCAACAACTAACCAAACTACAAAGCCTAAAAAGCAAAAAGGAGCGTTAAACCTCTTCTTCTCACTCATGGGATTTATTTTAGTCATAGGTGGCTTAATGGGCTTATTTGTGCCTATTATGGCTCATGCTAAACAAGGGGTGATTATTGTCGAGCCGTTTGAGTGTGAAACCGAGTTAGCCAATTATCACGAGTTATTAAGAGCATTAAAGACAACCTCAAAAGATGATTTTAAATACCCAATTTTTGAGAAAGAGTTACGTTTAACCGTTGAAGCTTTAGAAATTCATAAATGTGAGGGGTTCAAAGATGGCAAATAAAAAACCACCAATTAAAAACAAGATTTTAGAAGATTATCTTATTAATGGTTCTCATGACTTAAAGAGTATTGGGGGCTTAGTAGTAAGTGGGATAGTTTCAACCTTTGGGGTATATTCAGTTATACGCCCATTTTTTACAAGTACATCAACACTTAACACGGCGTTAATAGCCTTTGTGATTGTATTGATTATCTTTGATACGGTTAAACGTGGAGCGTTCACAAAGTTTTTTAATAGTCTCCTCAAAAAGAAGATTATAGAGAGTAAGGTAAAAAAGGGTTATTTAGTTATTGCCATTTTTGCAACTGTATTTATGATTGGATTAGACACACTGGGTTCATGGAGTACAGCAGAAAAAGGAGCAGGACTCTACACACAATTTAAGACCAATTCAAGCACTGAATATAAAATCTTACAACAAAATGCAGAGAATGGAAAACAAGAAGCAAGTAACTACCCTCTTTTATTAGAAACTTGGAAACAATCTAAAAAAGAAGCTTATCAAAATTGCAATGATACTTGGAAAGGTTGGAAACCGAAGTATAAAGCAAAGTGCAAAAAAAAGTGGGATAATGCTAAAGATAAAAATGGTAATCTCATTCATGCTATGCCACAGCCTACAAGTAACGGACAGATAAAACTTAATGATTATGAGAACATCAAAGGCGATAAAGAGGGCTTTTTAGATGAATACCTCTTTATTATTCTATTTATATTGTTATCTCTCATGACCTTGTTAATGCAATATTTGACCATTGCTAAGATTTATGATGATTATAACGATATTGAAGAGGGGTTAACTTTTGAGCGTATAGAGTTTATTAACGATACCATACAAGAGCATGAAACCATTTTAGCAGAGCATGAACAAAAGGTAGCCGAGTTAATGGCAGACAGTACAAGAGAGAAGAAAGGCAAAGATAGAAAGTTTCAAGAGATAGGCGAAGCTATAGCCATAACCCATAAACAAAAGATGAACGATACACGAGCCGAGACGGTTAAACGTATTGCTAATAATGTTTATGTGCCTAAAGAAGAGAGCAAGGCAGGATTTGTTCATAATCCGTTTAACGAGTCCGTTAGTGATGAAGCCGTTAAACGAAACCGTTATAACGAAGAGCAGGAAAAGAACCCACAAAATGACCAACCGTTAAACGAAACCGTTATAACGGATAAAGAAGTAACTGAACCGTTAAACGGAGTCGTTAAACGGATAGACCTAAAAGAGTTTTCAAATGATGATTTAAAGCTTATAGATTTACTTTGGAAACATTCAACCGTTAAACGGAATGACCAACTAGAAACAAGAGACAATGTTATTAAGGTTATTGGAGATAATAAAAACAATACTTTGAGACTTAGCAACCTTTATAAAAAGTTATTGAAGCTTGATTATATTTATAAGCGTGTTGGTTATTTTGCTAAGGTGGAGTTACCACAAGAAAAAAACAATATCATACTAAACCCTTTTCATCAAATTGAAGAGTTAAAAGAGGAGATATTAACTAAAGTAAAAGCAAAGTTTTCAGATGTTAATTTTGTATCAATCAAAAGCAATTATAATAATACTAAATTAATAATTTCTGTTTTCTTCAATGGTTTTCAAGACGGCGAAGCTATAACCTATTTTGGAGATGGTGAAAAAGATTATAATAAACCTATTAACCCACAATTAGAAAAAAGATGTTCAGCAGTTTACAAGATATTGAAACCTTATTTAGGAGTCAAACAATAAAAATCTAACTTTTTAAACTTATGCCCTTTTTTCTAAAGAGGGCTTTTCTTCTTTTATGCTATAATGGCACTCTACAAACACTTATAAAAAATTCTCAAATTTATCAAAAAAAGCGTTAAGAAAACCAAATGGTAGTCATTTTAGTAGTCATTTTTTACTTAGTATTTACACAAAGCCCTAAAAATAGGTAACCATTAGTTACAATGTGGTAGACCCCCGACCCACCACTTTCACTTTTTAAAATCATAAATTTACTAGAAATTAAATAATTATTTAATTTATCCTATTTATAAAATCAAACATTTTTAAACATTCTCATTTTTCTCACATTTTTTTACTTTATCATATACTTATCTAAATATTAAAGGATAAAAAATGAGTAAAAAAGCATTAAAATCCATAGCCATCTTAGGCTTCATTTTCAACACGCTTCCTCTAACTGCTAGTGATAACAGTAATGGATTCTACATGGGAATAGATACAGCATTTATCAACATTGGCGATAATACGTTAGACATCACCACCTATGATAGTAATGGAAACCAGAAAAGTAAGAAACACTACAAAGATGTAACCTCTATCTCTTATGGTTTAAAATTTGGTTATCAACACTTTAATAAAAATAGAATTGAGCTTTCACTTAATGACAGTAAGATTAGTACCGATGTTGGTAATATTAAAGGAGCAACCGTTGGAATCAACTATGAGTGGGGGTTTACCTCACTTGAAACAGGTAATATTCTTCCTTACCTCTCAGTAGGCTTAAATGGTGGACGTGCAGAACTCTCAAAGTTTGAATTTAAAAATAAAAAAGCAGATATGATTAGCTCTACTTTTGGTGCAGGTATCCGTTACAATGTCAATGAAAATGTTGATGCGAAGATAGGCTATCTACATAGCAGTACAGGTTTTGGTGATTTTGAGAATGAAAAAGGCGATGTGCAAGGCATTAATCAAAACAAGTTAGAGTTTGGTCTAACTTATAAATTTTAAAAGGAAAAATCATGAAAATAGATAGCAAAAAAATTATTTTCAGCATACTTCTTCTTGGAGCTTTTAGTGGCTGTTCACTGCTTATTAGTGACTCTATGATAAAAGGTATACATCAAAAGATGGATACAAATCACGATGGCTATATTGACTACAATGAATACCTAGCTGACAGTAATTCAAATATGGACGATGTAAAATCAGAAGCTAAAGATAGGGGCATGAGTGTAAAAGAGTACCAAAAATGGGACTTCAACCGAGTTGATTCTAATGGAGATGGAAAAATAACGCCTCAAGAGTTGATTAATTTAGCGAGAAAGGAGTTGTAAATTATGTCACAAATCTTTGATTTTGGAGAGAGTGTAAAGGGCTATGAAGTCAAAGTTCTAAACGAAAGAGAGCTTCGAGCAGGGGCAGGAATCCTCTTTTTAGTAGCACTCCTTTCATTTGTTAACTGCCTTGTCATGAGAAATATTGTGATTTTGCAGACATTTATTTGGCTCTTTTTAGCAGAATTTATCATTCGTGTACTTATCAACCCTAAATACGCCCCAAGCCTACTTTTGGGGCGTTTTATGGTTAACAACCAAACACCTGAATATGTAGGAGCTAAACAGAAAAGATTTACGTGGAGTATTGGACTTTTTTTAGCAATGTTTATCTTCTTCTTAACGACCATATTCCCATCTTCTACCCCCATTGGAGAGGAGAGCTTACACAATGCTCTCATTGGTCTTAGTTGTATGATTTGTTTGGTTCTGCTCTACTTTGAGGCTGTCTTTGGTATCTGTTTAGGGTGTAAACTCTACAATCTATTGAACAAAGAAGAGGCACAATATTGTGCAGGAGCTACCTGCCAAAAACATGAACGAGCTGAGTGTCAAAAGTTTTCAACCTCTCAATTGGTTGTTTTGGGTATATTTATTGTGGTTGTGGTGGGGATGATTGTAAAAATATTATAGGATAGAATATGATACACCTAAAAAATATAACTAAAAAATTTGGGAAAAGAGAGGTTATAAACAGTATCTCTTTAGAGATAGACAAAGGAGTAATATTTGGACTGCTAGGTCCAAATGGAGCAGGAAAAACAACACTTATACGAATGCTTTGTGGTCTACTCTCTATAGATAAAGGAGAGATTAGTATTAACCATAAATCTATTGAAGAAGCCAAAAAAGAGTTTGGATATGTTGCTCAATATTTTGGACAATATGAGGAGCTGAGTGTTTGGGAAAATGTGCTTTTTTATGCTGGACTCTATGGGGTAACTGACCAACTAACCATTACAAAGCTACTTAAACGCTACGATTTAGAGAAGTACAAAGAGACCAAAGCAAAAGAGCTATCAGGAGGCTATAAACGCCGACTTGCTTTAGTCTGTGCCCTTTCTCATGACCCCAAAATTCTCTTTTTAGATGAGCCTACAGCAGGAATTGACCCTGTGACACGAAAACTGTTATGGGATGACTTCTACCAATTGAGTCAAGAGGGTAAAACACTTTTTGTTACTACCCATTATATGGAAGAGGCTGAACGGTGTAAACAACTTGCCTTTTTAGCACAAGGAGAGATTGTCGCTCAAGGAACACCCAAAAGTATTAAAAATGTTTTAGGAGAGGTTCATCTCTATACACTTCAACTATCTTATACGCCAACACTTCTAAAAGAGCTATCTTCATTAAAAGGGATTCTTCTACTCAATCAATTTGGTAATGAGTTACGTATTTTAGTAGATAAAGAGTGTGATATAGAGGTAATTAAAGCACTACTTCACTCTAAAAAAATAGATGAGCAACTACAAAAAGGTGAACCCAATCTTGAAGATGTTTTTATTGCCTTAACCAAGGAGAGAGCATTATGATATGGACTATTGTCAAAAAAGAGTTACTTCAACTGCGTCGCGATTCTCGTTTGGTTGGTCTTATTGTGATTATGCCTATACTGCTTGTTATTCTATTTGGGTTAGCTCTCAAACTTGAACCCAACAATGTGAAAATGGCATATTATGATGAGGACAAATCCTACTTCTCTATGTTGATTGACACTAAACTTTGGTTTGATGGCTACTTTGACCTATATAAAGTGCAAGACCTCAACACCCTCAAAGAGGAGATACGCTCAGGAAGAGCCAAAGCAGGACTACATATCGGTTCAACTTTTTCAGCAAAACTGATAGAAAATCAACAACCCCACATTACTTTTTATGTTGATGGTACAATGCCCTCTTTAACGACAGCAATGAAATACAATATCAAAAGTGCCACTAGCGATGATGTCACTTCTCAGATGTATTTTTTAGATGAGAATGCTTCTAATGTGGTTATTGCCAAAGAGCCTTTTATTATGGACACCGAGGTACTTTTTAATCCTGATGAAAAAGAGACATGGTTCTTTCTTCCTGGGGTAATTGGGGTGTTAATTATGCAGATAGCTCTTATTTTGACAGGTACAGCAATGGTTAGAGAGAGGGAGAAAAACACCCTTGAACAACTCTTAGTTACACCTCTGTCTAAAAGTGCTTTGGTCATAGGAAAACTGTTACCATACATCTTTATCTGCTTGATTAATTTCTACCTTATCTTAGGTATTGGTTGGGCAGTATTTGATTTACCATTTCCTCAAATGCAGAGTGCTTTGTTTCTTCTCGCTTTGGTCTATATCTCTGTCATGATAGCATTAGGGTTTTTTATCTCTCTTATCTCACAAACACAACAACAAGCGATGTTTATTGCCATCTTTATCATCGTCCCATCTTTGCTACTTTCTGGATTTATTTTTCCTATTGATGCAATACCTGAATATATTAGACCATTGAGCTATATTATCCCTTTTACTTACTTTACAGAGATAATTAGAGGATTGCTTATCAAACATACTTTAGTTATAGATTTGCTTCCTGCCTACATGGCACTTTTTACTTTTTTTGTTGTTTTTGTTATGGTGAGTATTTTTAGTTTTAGGAGGAAGGTATAGATGAATAATGATGCATTTGCTATAATGGTCAATTCATAAGTAATACCCCTAAAAATAACCCTATAATTTCCATCACAAATAGAAGTGTCTGCATTGGTTCTAATGAGACAGAAAAGATACTTCCTAAATCTAAGATGAATACCAAAACAAAAGCAAATCCAACTATACCATTGATATCCCACTTTTATTTTTTATACATAAAATAGACAAGTGATATGGCTACAATGATTAAAGCAGTAAAAAAAATATGGGGCTAGACTAGTTTAGAGGTTCTTTTCGAAAGATTTTCAACAATAATTTGTATAAATCTTCATCTCTATTGTTGAACCTAAACTCACACTCTTTGAGATGTAAGTTAAAGGTATTTTTATCCATCCCATGAAATTTCACTAATCTAATTTTAGCATAACTCCAAAAAGATTCAATACCATTAATATGCGAGTTACCTCTCACAAATTCATTAGCTCCATGATGTACTCTAAAATGTTTATCATATCCAACGTCAACTAAACCATGATAACTACGCCAACCATCTGAATGAATAATACTGTCTGGATTGACCTTACCTCGTATAATGCCCTGTAGAGTAGCTTTTGTAACATCAGGTACAATTTCAGTATAAACTTTCCCCTCTCTTTTTAAAAGTCCAAAGACAATAGTTTTCCCTCTTGCACCTCTACCTCTTTTCCCTCTTACTCTACTAGCTCCAAAATAAGATTCATCTACTTCAACTTCTCCTGATAATGGAGAACTTTCTTTACATATTTTTGCAATTCTTTCTCTAAAAAGCATAAGATAACGA
>JALUKQ010000143.1:13777-52638 GCA_027056485.1 Campylobacteraceae bacterium
TCTACCTCTTTTCCCTCTTACTCTACTAGCTCCAAAATAAGATTCATCTACTTCAACTTCTCCTGATAATGGAGAACTTTCTTTACATATTTTTGCAATTCTTTCTCTAAAAAGCATAAGATAACGAATGGTTTTTGTCTCAAATCCATATTTTTCAAGTTCTTTTACCTCCTCTGTACCCCATGCCAACACTGCATCATATCTCATGTTCTTCTCATCTGCTATTTGTGGGTCATCATGACAAATTCCAAAAGCTTCTCCTTGACCTACACCTAAAGTCATTTCACATTGAGGAGGAGTTTCTTTAAACTTTTCTTCTAAACCATGCATTTGTGCCGAAAGCTTTTCCCATGCTTTTTGGGAACTCACTTTATAATCACCTAATTCTCGTACAAAAACAACATCGGTTGCTTCTCTTTCTACTATTTTGGGGGTATTCATCTTTATCTCCTTATACCTTTCAAGCAGTACCTCTGTACCACTTTTATACTCTGTAGGAGTCGTGCCAAATCGTTTTTTAAATGCTTTTAGGAAACCAGTGGGTGTCTGAAAACCTGCATCTAATGCTACTTCTATCATGCTCGTTTTGCCAAATGTTAGTTCACCTGCTGCTCGTTCAAGCTTAAGCCTTGTAGCGTATGACATTGCCGACTCACCTATATGAATTTTAAATATCCTACAAAAGTGAAAAGGTGAATACCCAGCTACCTTTGCTAATTTTTTTACATCAAGTTCATCATCTAAATGTCTCTCAATATAATAGGTAACTTGTTGTATCTGTTCATTCATCTCGTTTCCTTAGCTTTTGATGTTGATAGTATAGAAGATTTTGAAAATTTTTTCTCTTCCTTGATTGCTAACCTTCTATTTTATGAGTGTTTTAGATGATATTTAAGAAAGTTATCTCTTTTTGTGTAAACTCATCTTGAAATTTTTTTAGACTTTTTGGGTTTAAGTTTTTGCCTATGTGTTTTTGAGTGGAGAGTTTTTTGAGATAAGTAAGCTCTTTATATTTTGTCTTTTTGAATATATACATACAACTCTACCAAACCCTTTTCTCTTGCCCCATTCTTGCTATTTTCATTCGTCTAAATACAAACTTAGCATAAAATAGTTCTTTAGTAGGGTCAGCATAAAGCAGAGTATTTTTTGATGTTCTTTAGAATCTTCAACTAACTTTTCTATAATTGCTTTGCCTAATCCTTGACCTTAATAGTCAGAATGATACACCATATTTTTTAGAATCTATATCAAACATTTTTAAATTTTGTTTAATATTGCATCGGCATAGATTCTAAATAAAACTAATGTGAGTAAAATGTAAAAGCTAAGATTTCAGCTATTTTGATTAAAATACATCATGAATAACGAACTATTAAACTTAACCCTTCTCTATGTCGAAGATGATGAGATTATACGCGAAAATGCTGTGGAGTATCTTTGTGATTATTTTAAAGAGGTCTACCAAGCCAAAGATGGAGTGGAGGCACTAGAGGTCTATGGAGCTAAAAAACCAGATATTATTATTACCGATATTAAAATGCCTCGTCTTGATGGCTTGGCTATGGCAAAAAAGATTAGAAGAGAAGATAAAAAAACTCCTATTGTCATTACTACTGCTTTTACAGATACAGAGTATCTTATGGAGGCTGTGGAGCTACAACTTATTAAATATATCCTTAAACCCATTACTTCTAAAAAGCTAACTGAGGCTTTAACACTTATCTCTGAGCATCTTCATATCGACAGTATACTCTTTATAGATAGAGAAAAACGGTACGATAGTTTAAATAAATCTCTAGTGATAGACAAAGAGTTAGTAACCCTTACACATAAGGAGCTACAACTTTTTGATTTACTTGCTAAAAATCATCATAGAGTTGTCAATTATGAAGAGATAGAGAACCATGTTTGGTACGCTGACTATATGAGCAAAGATGCTCTACGTGCACTCATTAGAACCCTTCGTAAAAAGCTTCAAGGTGATTATATAGAGAATGTTTCAGGCTTTGGTTATAGGCTCACAGTGAAATAACATTTTTTTCACATCATTTTGGGTTATACTACAGATATGAAAAAGCTTATTCTCTTATCTATCCTCTTCTCTACACTTCTTTTAGCCGATGGTAGAGCATTGGTAGTAAAATCATTCTATACCAATGAAGATATAAATATAAGCACGATAGATAGATATGCGTCTAAATTTAAGATAAGAACACAAGATGAGGAGGATGTAGAGTTTGAAATTGTCCTTTTTGATAGTGAAGAGGACTCTACTCTAAAACAGAACAATACCAAAAAATACACATGGTTTATGTTAGAGTTTGATGATAATCTTACAAGTGGGAACTACTGGGTTGAGCATACCAATTTTGAGTTTACTAAACACACCTTTACACCTCAACAATCAGTAGATAATTTTTCACTCTTAGGACGGAGGTTTTTCTCATTTACCTATGATAGCTCAAGAGATGCTAGACGATATTTTTTAAAAGCAATTCCCAAACAATCACACGTTGTCGCACAAGCAACGCTCTACACCCCACAAAGTTTCTCAACATGGGCAGATAGCTATGGTCTAAAACTACTGCTTTACTTTTTTCTCTTTGGGGTTATCTTTATGACAGCTATCTATAATGGGGCATTGTATCTTTATAATCGTGAAAAATCATTTCTTTACTATATGTTGATGCAGATTTTTATGGTGGGTGTTTTGATATACCAAACTGATATTATTCAAATTTACGTCATGGGCAATGTAGAAGATGAAGAGATAGCTATCTTCTTCTATTTTATTCTTGTGGAGGTAGCGATTATTTTTATACTCTACTTTATACGTGCATTTTTAGAAACCAAAAAATATCTATCTTTTCATGATAAGATTTTACACTACATTACTCTTTTTGCTTGGGTCGATTTGGTACTCTTTTTTGTGCCTATTATGCTGATACTACAGATATATAGTTTTGTAATACTCTATGTGGTTGTTGTAGCGTGGCTTCGTTTTAGACAAGGCTATAGACCAGCACTTTTTTTCCTCTTTGGTTGGTCGGCACTAATGGTTGGGGTGTTTATTTCAGATTTTTTTTCTGAAAACTTTTTGCCTATTGATTCTCTTGTCATTGGCTCGACCATTGAAGCACTATTTTTAGCGATTGCTATCTCCTATAAGATGCGAGAGATTAGAGATGAGAAAGAGGAGCAAAAAGAGCTTTTAGTTCACCAAAGCAAACTCGCCTCTATGGGTGAGATGTTAGGAAACATCGCCCACCAATGGAGACAACCCCTTACACGTATGGGCTACATACTCATGAACATAGAGTCCAAAGACAAAGAGGAGCGTCACAGTAAAAAACTAGAAGAGGCATCCCTGCAACTGGAGTTTATGTCTCAAACGATTGATGACTTTAGAGACTTCTATAGACCCAAAAAAGAGAAAGAGTCTTTTGATTTGGTAGAAGAGACCCAAAAGGTCATTGCTCTACTAAATCTAAATGAGATTGAAGTTGAACTAAAAGCCAAAGAGGAGATAACGATTGTCAACTATAAAAATGAGTACAAACAGGTGATACTAAACCTTTTAGTCAATGCAAAAGATGTACTGTTACAACGAGCCATATCCTCCCCTAAAATCACCATAGAGATAAACCAAGAGTACCTTAGCATCAGTGATAATGCAGGAGGCATAGAGCTTGACAATATTCAAAAGGTATTTGAGCCATATTTTAGTACAAAAAGAGATGGACTAGGTATTGGGCTTTATATGTCTAAGACTATTATTGAAAAAAATATGGGAGGGAAGATAGAGGTTGAAAACAGTGAACAAGGTGCACTATTTAGGTTTTTATTTACAAAAAACTAATCTATAATAACTTTTTAAAATCCTCAAACTCAAACAACAATAAATCTTTAGCTATACAATTCTTCAGTTCATTAGAGAAACCACTCTTAGAGAAGAGTGCAAAAACATCTATATCTAATTCTGAAGTTTCTGCTTTTGCTCTTAATTTTGTGAGTTCGCTTTTACACACACGTCTGCTGGTATATTTACACTCGCCAAGTATCTGTCTGCCATCTTTGTGGGTTGCCCAGATATCAAATTCGCTGTGTTTGTCCCAGTAGTTTCCGTTGATGGTTAACTGATTTTTAAAGTGTAGGTTTAGTAGCTCTTGTGACAACTGTTCAAAAACAAAGGAGTGTAGGCGAGAGAAATGTTTTTCAAAGTTTTCAAAAAAACGTTTAGAGTCACCTTTTTTTAGTTCTTGATGATAGGGTTCTACAAAACCAAACCAAAAACGATGAAAAGGCTTTTTAAAGTAGACTTTTGGTTCTATTTTATAAGAGCGTAATGCCTTTTCTAGTTTTTGATTTGGGTATTTTTTTAGTGGGGCTTCTCTGGACTCTTCAAACTCTATAATGCCCAACTCTTTCAACTCGTCAAGAAGTCGTAAACCTAGACTATCACCAACTCTTGCTTTTCTAAAGACATTAGAGAGACGACCATCACCACGAGCTATAGAGACCAAAAGCCAACGATAAGGTTCTTCTATAATATATGAGGGAGAGATAAGTTCGTTTAGAACTTTATATTTTTCTACAAAATTAAAACGAATTATGGATTCTAAATCATCAAAGAAATCAAGCTCTAAAGCCTCTTCCATTCCTCCGAAAACTGCGAAATATTCAAATGCCTGTTCTAGCTCTAAGTAGCCAAAATGCTGAAAGAAATTTTGAAATTGCGTTTTAATTTGTGAAATCCTTTTGAGTTTATTACTTATCTATTACTATATTATAGTAAAATAAGATAAAAAATCAAGGGTTTTCGTGAGCGATGTCGATTTAGTCTTAAAGCACTTAAAAAGTAACAATGTTTTTCTAACTGGTGGAGCTGGTGTAGGTAAAAGCTATACCACTACTGAAATCATAAGGCTTTATCGTTCTCAAACAGACGAACAAGTGGTTGCTTTGGGTTCAACTGGGGTGAGTGCTGTAAACATTGGTGGGTATACCATTCACAGTTTTTTTGCTTTTGGAATCTCTTCAAACTTTGAAGAGCTTGACCAAAATGACAAACGTTCACGCTCACGACTTGCTGAACTCAAAAAGATTTTAAAAGCAACTGACCTCATCATTATAGATGAAATCTCTATGGTCTCTTCTAACATGATGGAGATGATAAGCTACCGTTTAAGCTCTATGGGCTACCTAGGAAAGCTTCTTTTTGTAGGAGACTTTTTTCAGCTTCCACCTGTACAGAAGTTTGGACAGAATAGCCCAGATATATTTGGAGAAAAACTCTATGCTTTTGAGTCTGACGCTTGGCGAAGCTTTGCTCCTGTGGTTATAGAACTCACCGAAATGAAACGAACTTCTGATGCAGAATTTACCCACATACTCCATAAAGTACGTGTAGGTGAGTGTGACCATGAAGTAACCAATTACATGCTTAGACTTACAAATACAGAGATAAAAGATGAGAACCCTACTTTTCTTTTTGGTCGAAATGCAGAGGTAAATTCTACCAACAAGAGTAAATTAGAGGCTGTAGATGCTGAGGAGCATCTACTTTTTGCTACCTATGAAGAGCATCAAGGCAGAGTTCATGAAAAACGTTTGGCTTCATGGAAAAAAATGTTACCTGTAGAAGAACAACTTACTCTAAAGGTAGGTGTTCCTGTACTCTTTACCATTAACAAATGGGGCAAGTATGCCAACGGTGAACGAGGTATTATACAACGTATAGAAGATGAGTACATCGTCGTAGAAAAAGAGGAGATATTTGTACGGGTGGAACGGCATGACTTTGACCTTTTAGAGATGCAAAGCGATGAAAATGGGAAAATAAAAAACGTAAAACTAGCAACTATTTCACAGTTTCCACTTAAACTTGCCTACGCTGTAACCATTCATAAAAGCCAAGGAATGAGCATAGACAACTTGGTCTGTAATGTGGACAATATTTTTGCCCCAAGTCAGTTTTATGTAGCCATCTCACGAGCCATTAACCCTAAAAACCTACGATTGGACTTTAACCGTGGAGACTTAACAGGGTATTTAAGGCGAATGGTCAATGTAGACCAACGTGTAGTAGCCTACTATACCCAACTGGGTCAAGCCTACGTAACAAATGAAGAGTTACCTTTTTAGTATGAAAAATAGTGAATTAGACAACCTCATCATCTGTCATAAATGTCATACGCTACATGAAAAAGTTCCTCTTAAAGAAGGAGCGAAGGCACTCTGCAGTAAATGTAATATCGTTCTATATAAAAATGACAAACATGTACTAGATAGAACTTTAGCCTTGGTTATAACAGCATTCATCTCACTAATTGTTGCTTTTGAATTTACCATTGTTACTATTAACATTAATGGTTTAGAGCAGAGTTTAAACCTCACTTCTCTTTTTATTGTTATACTTGAAAACAAACAATACATAGTAGGGATTATGCTTCTTTTTCTTATTGTTATTTTTCCTTTTATAATTTTAATCTCTATGTTTTTTCTTATTATATATATGAAAATGGGTAAAGCAGAGTACTTGGTAAGGCGAATACTAATTCTTCTAGCTCATCTTAGACCATGGAGTATGGTTGATATATTTTTTATCTCCCTATTAGTAGCAATGGTTAAACTTTTTGATGTCGCACAAATAGAACTTGGGGTATCTTTTGTTGCTTTTATAATGACACTTTTTTTAGATGCTATCATCACTAAAAATATTAGTTTTTATGAACTTTGGGAACATCATGACAAAATTTATGGAGCTAATAATGCTTAGAAAAAGAAGACATTTTACACGTTGCCATATCTGTGAAGCTGTCAATTATGATAATAAAAAAAATATAAACTGTAGACGCTGTCAATCTAAAATACATAAACCAAAACATATCTCTTACCACAAAACATTGGCTTTTTTAATCACAGCTATCATACTCTATATCCCAGCCAATCTCTACCCCATTCTCATAAGTAAACAGTTTGGTATAGTTACGGAGAGTACCATTATGGGTGGTATTTTACACCTTTGGGAGCATGGCTCTTACCCTATTGCTATTATTATTTTAGTGGCTTCTGTTTTTGTTCCTATATTAAAATTTTTATTTATAATCTATTTACTATTATCAAGTAAGTATAATGTTAAATCATCAAAAGTTGATAAACACAAACTTTTTTACATTACAGAAGCCATAGGACCATGGTCAATGATAGACGTATTTGTAGTACTTATACTCTCAGTACTCATACATTTTTCTGGTGTGCAAATCTATCCAGGTATAGGGGCAACAGCCTTTGCACTAATGGTCTTTTTTACCATGCTCTCTGCTTTGTCATTTGATACTAGATTAATTAAAAAGAGGTTCAATGCAAAAATATAATACTCCTAAAGTTAAAGAATCAAAAAGTATTCAAATATTAACAACCATATGGTTGGTACCTTTTTTAGCCATGATTATAGCTTTATGGTTGGCTTTTCAGTACTACACAAAATTAGGTCCTACTATTCAGATATCATTTGAGTCAAATGCTGGACTTATTGCCAACCAAAGTCAAATTAAACTACGTAATGTAACTGTTGGTATGGTAACTAAGATATCACTCTCTAAAGATGGAGAAGGTATCATAGTTGAAGCTAGAATGAATAAAGAGGTCAGCGACTATCTCAATGATAAATCCAAGTTTTGGATTGTACATGCCGATGTAGGTTCTCATGGAGTCTCAGGTTTAGATACTTTGGTTTCGGGCTCATATATAGAATTATATGGAGTAAAAGAAGAAGAGACTAAAAAGCAGTTTGAAGGGTTAGAAAAACCTTATATGGATCGTGAAGCAAAGGGTGAGTACTACCTTCTAGCAGCTCCCAACTCTTATAATATTACCGATGGCTCAAACGTCTACTACCGTATGCTTAAAGTTGGACGTGTTGAACATGTGGGAATAGCACCAAATGGAAAACAGATTAATTTTACAGTTTTTGTTAAAAATGATTATAGTAAATATGTCAATGAAAAAAGTAGATTTTATGCAAGTAGCACGGTACAAGTAGATTTGTCCCAAGGTAAACTTGATATTAGTATAGCCTCTATCTCACAAATTGTTCATGGGGGAATCTCTATTTACACTCCTGTACAAACCATTCATCCAGAATTAAACAGTACAATCTCTAAAGATACAGTTTTTCCTCTCTATAAAAACTTATCAGAGATGAAAGAAAAACATCTTATGACGGGTATTGACAATAAAATCTATAAGTTTAATTTTAAAAACAGTATCAACAAACTTGAAATCGGCTCACCAGTAGAGTTTAATGGTTTCCAAGTTGGATATGTTACCGATATAGATAGTCATTTTAATGAAGCAAATCAGAGTATTAAGTCTGATGTATATGCCATTATACATACCAAAGCATTTACAGGTATTTCAAGCAAAAACAAGGGCTCTGAGATGATAAAAGCACTTGTACACAATGGACTAAAAGCTCAACTTAACTCAAACATACCTATGATAGGCTCTAAGTTTATTGACTTAATCTTTAAATCTAATCAGAACAATCAACTTTTAGCAGATAATAATTTTACACTATTTCCTACTATAGAGTCAACAAAAGAGTTAACAATTATGGAAGAAGTAAAAAAAGTTGTTGTAAAAATAGAAAAACTTGAACTTGAAAAGCTCTTAGCTTCAGCAACCAAACTACTAGATCAAAATCAAAAACCTGTCAATGACATTTTAAAAGATTTAAGAAAAACCATTAATCATTTTGATACTACCGTTCAAAATTTAAATAAAGTTACTGAGCAAGATGCTCTACAGACATTACCAGATGATATTCAAAGTACATTGACACAACTAACAGCAACACTTGAAGAGATACAAACACTTAGTAAAGATTATAATGCAGACTCACTATTTGCTTCTGAACTCTCTATAACACTAAAAGAGTTAACAGCAACGGCTGAATCTATGGGAATTATTAGCCATAAACTTGAGAGAAAAACAAATGCACTATTACTAGGAGATGATTAATGAAAACTCTATTAACCTTATTATTTTTACTACTAACAGTAGGATGTGGTACGAAAAGCTACTATACTTTAGGAGATAATCTCTCTATAGAGTCTACTGATACCTATAAAGAGAATATAGCTGTAGTTAGAGTTGAGGTACCTAAATATTTAGAAGAGTTTAAACTTGTAAGACAAACTACTCCTTATAATGTAGAAATTATAGACAAAGCCAACTGGCTTACACCCATGCAAAAGAGGCTAACTGATGTACTTATAGATTACTTACAACAATCTATGAATAATCCTAATGTCCATCTATACCCTTGGGACAGTAGCAACAAAGATAAAAAAAGAGTCTCTGTACGTATTAAAAAATTTATTGCGTACAACAATGATGTTATATTAAAAGCTGACTACAAAATACATAACTTAGAGACCAATACTATAAAGTCTGAACTATTTAAAACCAGCGTTAAAACAGATGGTACTTTAGATGGAATGATGGCTTCTATGGAAAAAGCCTATTTAGAACTTGCTACAAACATTAAAAATAATATTATAAAATAAAGATAAGAGTTATTTTAGTCTTCAAGGGGTATAATCTTAACAATGAAATATTTTAACACATTTTACGGCTTTATACGCCTAATAATAACTGTAGTATTAGTAATGTTAATTACATTAATATTCTATATATCTACACCTATCAAAACAACCCAAACTGTAACCCTACCAAAAGGGAGTATTACCAATACCATTAACTATTTAAAAAGTGAGGGTTATGCTTTAACCATTATAGATACTTATCTTTTAGCCTACTTTATTGAAGGTAAACCTAGAAGTGGAACACTAGTCATAGGTGAAGGAAAAATGAATCGTTTAGATTTTTTACATAAACTCACCAATGCAAAAGAGGCAATAGATATTATAACACTTATACCTGGAGAGACTCTTCCAATCTTCTTAGAAACTATTGCTAAAGAGTATAAGTTTGATATTAAAAAGTTAGAAGAGGGTTATCACAAGTTTAGTAACTATAAAGAGGCTGGGATTATTCCAGATACCTATCATATACCTATAGATACAAATGAAACTAAACTGATGAAAATTTTAACAAGTCAGAGTGAAAAGAAGTATAAAGAGTTAGCCATAAAACATCTAAAAAAATATAATGAAAAAGAGTGGAATAAAATCTTGACTATCTCATCTATAGTACAAAAAGAGGCTGCCAACAAAGATGAAATGCCAACCGTCGCTTCGGTCGTATTTAACAGACTCAAAAAAAATATGGCTTTACAGATGGATGGAACCCTAAACTATGGTAAATACTCCCATGTTAAAGTGACACCAAAACGTATAAAAGAAGACAAGAGTAAGTTTAATACATATGCCAATGTAGGTCTACCTCCCTACCCTATCTGTTCTGTATCTTTAGATGCTATAAAAGCAACACTAGAACCTCAAGAGACAAATTACTTATACTTTATGAGAAACAAAACAACTAAAGTACATGATTTTACAGACTCATACAAAGAACATCTAAAAAATATTAAAAAGGCTAAATAAAATACCTTCAAAACAGATGTATTAAAATGGGATTATTAAACATTTTTACGCAGAATCTTTATTTCTAGTTTAACTTTTTTAAAAGGAGTGTATGCTAAGTACATGACGTTAAAAGAATTAAAATAGGAAGAAAAAGGCAAGTAAGGTGGTGCGTCAGAGAGGATTTGAACCTCCACACCCGTAGGGCACTACCCCCTCAAGGTAGCGTGTCTACCGTTCCACCACTGACGCACATGGGAACTAAAATACTTTTAAAGAGTAATAACTTTTCTAATAAAACGAGGGCATAACTGTTAAGTTAGGGTGGCATTATACCACCCTAATCTTAGCTAGTCTTTAAACTAAAACCTATCCAAGGAATGGGTTAGCGTAAAGAGCAATAAGAGCAATAACAAGTGTATAGATAACTTGTGCTTCAATCATCGCAAGAGCAATAAACATAGTAGTCATTAGTTTACCACCAAGACCTGGGTTTCTAGCAGTACCAGCAATAGTAGCAGCAGCAGTATGACCCATACCAATAGCTCCACCAAGAGCAGCAAGACCAAGACCAACACCAGCAGCAACTACTGAGTATGCTTTAATCATAGATTCACCATCTGCTTCACCGGCAAACGCAACAGCACCAAGTGCTAAGAAAAGTAAGAAAAACTTTTTCATTTTATATCCTTAAAATTATGGGCTTTAAGTCTCCCTTGACTGCGTTTCAAAGTCCGTTCGGATAGCGTAAACACGTAAACGTGCCAACAAGCACATAAATGCAACCTGTTTCCCTACTTATCACTTCGTAATAACGACGCGATTATAACCAATAAAAGATATGATTTAGTTAGTAATCTCAAAAAATAGTTCTACAAAAAAGCCAAAAGTTTTAAGTGGTACAAAAAGAAACAAAAGTTATATTCTAAAATAAATTTCCTTATTAAAGTGTGTAATGCTTGGCTCGATAATACCTTGAAATTTTAAGACAACTTTTCAAGTAAATTTATTACAGTCTGTTTGTTTAATTCCCATAATGAAATCTACAAGCTATAACATTTATTTGCTCATCAAAAACTTCATAAACCAAACGATGTTCTTGATTGATACGTCGTGACCAAGCACCTTGAAGTTCATATTTTAAAGGTTCAGGTTTTCCTGTTCCTTCATAGGGAGTTCTTTTTATCTCTTTTAATAAATTGTTGATTTTTTTGAGTAGCTTTTTGTCATATTGTTGCCAATAGCAGTAGTCATCCCATGCTTCATCTGTAAAAAGAAGATTCATTACTCAAGTAACTCTCTTTGTGTGACTTTCCCTGCTCTTGCACTTGCTAATGAGTTCAGTAGACGCTCTCTGTTTTTAGGTGATGAGAGTAGATAATTGGTCTCTTTCATAGCGTTGTAACTATCAAGTGAAATAATCACAACATTCTCTCCATTTTTACGGTTAACAATGACCTCTTCACTATCTGCATAGACTGAATCAAATAGTGACTTTAGATTGTTTCTTGCTTCTGTAAAATTGACTACTTGCATAAAAACTCCTTTATGTTCCATATATTGTACATATTATAGGACATTATAGGGGAAATGTCAAGTTTGTTGTAGTTGATAACATAAGCAAGGTTAAAATCTACAACAAGTAAGCAGGTGTACAAAGCTCTACTTTTTTCCCTTTTTGCTCCATAACTATAATATCAATAGCATCACCAACACTGTATCGCTCACCAAGATTATTTACACGCTCTTTAGCAACTTTAGAGATATGGAGCAGAGCATCAAAACCATCTGGCATCTCTATAAACATTCCAAACTCAACTATCTTCTTAATTTTACCAGCATATTGTTTGTTTACTTCATATACCATCTGTTTTTTAACAGGTGCAGAAGTAATAGCATCTATAAACTCTTTTGCTCCATCAACATCTTCTTTTGAAGAACCTGTAATTTTAACAGCATTGGTATCACGGTCAATATCTATACTTACACCATACTTTTCGATAATCTCACGAATGGTTCCCCCACCCTTACCAATGATAGCAGGCACATGACTTCCATCTACAGAGAACTGTACCGTAGAAGGTAAAGCTTGACTTGAAGGCATGGTTTTAAGAGACTCTTCCATTATATTTAAAATATGAAGTCTACCCTCTTTTGCTTGGAAGAGTGCTTCTTTTAAGACATCTGCTTCTATTCCACCCAGTTTAATATCCATCTGCATAGCTGTTACACCATCTTCGGTACCTGTGATTTTAAAATCCATATCACCATCATGGTCTTCTAGTCCCATAATATCAGTAAGAACACAGTTTTTTGTACCATCAGTTACCAGCCCCATTGCGATACCAGCAACAAGCTTAGAAGTCTCTACCTCTGCAGCTCTAAGAGCTAAGGAACCACCACATACCGTTGCCATAGATGAAGAACCATTTGATTCTAAAATCTCAGAAACCAAACGTACTGTTCCATCTCTATTTAAATCAAGTGTTGGCTCTAAACCTCTTTTTCCAAGATTACCATGACCCAACTCTCTACGCCCTGGAGCTCTGGCTGGTTTTGCTTCACCCACTGAAAAACCAGGGAAGTTGTAATGAACCATAAATGTTTCATATAATGCACTTTTTGTACCTATAAGGTCATAGGACTGAGCAGCTTTCATGTCACCGAGTGTTGCTGTAACTAAAGCTTGTGTCTGACCACGAGTAAAGAGACAAGAACCATGAACCGAAGGTAAAATATTGATATCAATATCAATAGGACGAACTTCATTTAAAGCTCTTCCATCTGCTCGAACTGATTTGTCGAGAATAAGTGAACGAACTACAGATTTTTTATAAGCTTCTAACATTTTAGAAACCAACTCTTTATCTGCTTCTTCACCTTTAGCTTCTAATGCTTCCATAATGGTTGTTCGTACATCTTTTAAAGCTTGACTTCTCTCACTCTTAGCCATAGATTGAACAGCCAAAGAGACAGCTTCTGCATAGTTCTCCTCTATAAATTTATATAAATTATCATCTGCTTTATCTTCTGCAATCTCTACAGCTATCTCTTCTTTTTTAGCTATTTTAAAATCATTATCATATGCTGATGATGCTACTTCAATAGCTGTTTGAGCAATATCAATTATCTCTAAAAGCTCATCTTCTTCCAGTTCATTAGTCTGCTGAACATGCTCCTCTTGCGTTGCATGAACACACATCTCTATCATTAAGATATCTGAACCAGACCCAACTACCAAAAGGTCTAAAGAAGAATCTTCTTGCTCTAAAAGTGTTGGATTGATTAATACTTCATCTCCAATCTTACCTAAGCGAACAGCTGCTACTACTTGATTGACAGGAATATCAGAAGTATAAAGTGCTGCAGAAGCTGCATGCATAGCTGCTACTTGCATATCTACAGCTGGGTCTGAACTTAAAACAGTAATACTAATCACCACAGGATTATGAAATCCTTTAGGAAAAAGTGGTCTTAAACTTCTATCGACTATTCTTGAAGTCAACGTCTCAAAATCACCTGGCTTAGTCTCTCTTTTTATGAATCCACCAGGGATTTTTGCTGCTGCATAAGTCTTTTCAACATATTGTACAGTTAATGGTAAAAAATCTTCATCTACTGGTTTTGGGTCAATGGCTACTGCTGCTAAAAGCACAGCATCTCCACAATGGTAAAGAACAGCTCCACTTGCTTGTTTTGCTACTTTATTAAATTGATATCGCTCTTCTAGGTTATTACAACTCACTACTATATTTTGTTCATTCATTATCTATCTTTCCTTTTTCATATGTATTCATTACATTTTTCATTATTTTATCTATCTCTTCAAAACCAAAAGGTTCTAACTCTTCATAGTAATACTCTACAGAGATATAGTCATCTATCTTGTGTGGACAAAAAATATTGTCACATATAGTTAGTAAACTTTTATAAACAACATTGTCTAAAATAGGGACTGCTATAAAGATGTTTTTTGCACCTAAAGATATGGCTGTCTTAACAGCCGACATCATCGTTAACCCTGTCTCCACACACTCATCGGTCAATATAACATATTTGTCATTTAAATCTTGTAACTCCAATCCATAACGATATTTATCTATATGACTTAAAATATTTTTTTTATACTTAATATACGCCTCTGCATAAATATAATCTTTTGAGATATTAAAGGCAGTGGTCAATGCTTTATGAATAATAACCTCTTCAGTCTCTCCAACCATGGCAATGGTTAACTCTTTGTTAACATTAGAGTAGATAGGTTCCGTCAGAAGAATATCCATAGAACAGCCAATTTTCTTAGCAATCTGCTCAGCAAAATAGACCCCACCTTCACTAACAGATAAAACAATAATATTATCTAAAGTAGTGACATCTAGAGAAAATTCAGTAATCAACTGTTCTGATGCATCTTTCCTATTCTTAAAAAGTATCTGGTTTTTTTCTTCTGTCATCTCTATCTTTTACTATTTAGTACCTGAACTTGCAGCAGTTCCTAAAAGGTTTTTTAAATCATTATCAACAAAACTAACACCTAAACCAGCAGACATGCTGTTTGCTTTACTATTCAAGATATTGTTTGCACTTACATAGGCATTTATATGTTTAAAAAACTGATAACGCATGGTTGTGGTCAAATTTAAATTATTTCCACGTATGTCATTAACAGCATTAAAGTCAAACATGTTTGCACTAACCTTTAAAGTATCATTAAGAGCAAAATAATCTACACCAAAACCACCTTGTCCCTCTATAAGACCTACCCTAAATAGTAAATCATCAAAACGTTTACCATATTGTGCAGAGAGTAAAAAGTCACCACTCTCATGTTTTTTATTTCCTGCATATCCTTGTGCAAATTTTGAATCAGCTTCAAAACTAGGTCCGGATGTTACGCCAAGCATATAGTAACGAGTAGGATCGGGTTTAAGTGTTAAGTTTAGATGTGACTTTGAGTAACCACCATCATCATAAACTTCATCTGATCTCATCTCTACATGTAGTTCACTTTTAATCATACCATCCAAATATTTATCAACTTTCTGCATGGTTTCACTGCTTTCTGAAAAGAAGCCATCAACTGAAGTTAATGCACTAGAAAGTTTATCTTTATTACCATCTATTGTATCATTCAAGTTATCTTCAAGTTTTACAAACTTATCTATTGCTGTTGGTAACTTTGAATCCAATGTAGAACTTACACCCTCAAGATATTTTGTAATGGCATCTAGCCTTGCCATTATTTGAGGTAAATCTTTATTTATACCTTTACCAACTTTTGAAAACTCTTGTGAGGTTATACTTATCTCATCACTCATATTTGCAAATTTATTAATAGTATTATTTGTATTAGTAAGAATCTCATGAATGGTTTGGTTATCTTCTTTTGAAATAGAAGCCAATAGTTCAGAGAACTCTCTTAAATTAGCTAAAGTATCTTGAATATCACTCTTTCCACCACTATTAAAAATATCTCTTATATCATGTACTAAAAATTTTATCTCTTGAAATGCTTCATCTGCTGCAGTTGATGCATCAGCGATAGAAGAGACCTTCTCCTCTTTTGCTAATAGAGCATTTGGCTTTAAAGTTTCTGTAGAGATACCTGGTTTAATATCTAAAAACTTTCCACCTAAAAGAGAGTCTTGAGAGATGACTATAATAGAGTCTAAAGGAATTTTAACTCCCTCATCAATCATCAGTTTAGTAACTACATCATTATCTAAAAGAGTAACCTTTTCAACATAACCAATATCAACACCTTTTAGTTTAACTTTTGCTTTATCTTTCAGACCTGAGCCATCATTAATCTTTGCAGAGATAGAGTAACTCTTTTTAAACAAATTATCAAAACTACTCAATTGAGAGAGTAAGCCAAAAAGAAAAAAGAGTGACAATGTAATAAAAAGACCAACTTTCGCTTCTGTTTTCATAGTTTTATTTACCTTGTGATGAAAATTTTTGTTCAATACTTTGAGATATACCACCTAAAGGATTTAGGTTCAATTCAAAGTAAAGCATGTTATTTCTAAACATGCCATCTAGATTAGGAATACGTTCCTGTCCTATACTCAACTTTGCACCCCAACACTTCTGTTTGTGAGCCCAACCTATATACCATTGATGATTAAATGATTTTTCTAAATCATAATCATAGTTGAAAAACCATTGATTATGCTTATTATAATTATGAATGAACGATGCATTTATAAAACTTGTTTTCTCTTGTTCAACCTCAAAATCATAATTATAAAAATGTGTAAGCATTATATCATAGTTGCTTTGATTATAACCCAAAGAAGTAGTAAGAGAATGAATTTCATCCTTATCTAATGAATAAAATAGATTACTATATAGGTTTAAGTTTTCTCCATCATACGAAAATTCACTATTAACATCTCCTCTATTTAACTTCTCTTCAGGAAAATGTATCCACGCCAAACGATGATAAAAATTCATATCCAAATCACTATTATAATAATATTGACTCAAACCTAAAGATATACTCTCTTTTTTTGTTTGAGTTACAAATAGTTCTTGTTTTTCAGAGCGTAAGTCTGCATACTCAACAGGGTTCTCCTTTTCAAAACTTGGTTTTGTATAGATAATCGAAGGATGTATAGTATGTACATTCTCCCCATACTCTTTTATAAGGTCTGAAGACAACTCCATAGTATGGAAGTTACGATAATAACGATAATTATCACTGTCATAACCAAGATTTGAAAAGTTTACTTGACTCAAATATAAATTTTCTGATAGTGAAAAGTTTAAATAATCATCAAAAAATGAGTCATAATAAGTAATAGGTAAATCAAGCTCAGACTGATATGCTCTACTACCTTTAGTCCTTGTATAGTTATGTAGTTTTGCATCAAAAGTATAAAAAATCTTATCCATAAAAAGCTTATTCATATATTTATGATAATGCAAAGTAGGTAACTCTTGTAAGGTTTCACTGTTGTCATCTTTACTTGTATCTATATAATATTTCGCATATAGACCCAAATAATTCTCTTCATCATAAACAAAAGCATTCAGACGAGACTCAATAAGATTAGAGTTAATTAAAGAGGATGCAGTATCTTTTTGTACATTTAAGTACTCTAAATCATTTAAATAAGTTGCATTAACATAAAATCCACTTTTATAATCATCCAAATCTAAAAAATTAGTAGAGTTATAAAGAAATTCAAAACCATAATGTTCTCTGTGCAAATTCTGCTTATCTATGTAAGAATCAAAGTTTTTAAAGTATCCTGTTGTAAACTCTCCAGATGAGTGATTAGAATCTACAAAACGTGTAGTAACATGAGTCCCCATACCCCTACTTGTACGAATTTGAGGATTAAACTCTATATCAATATTGTCTGTAGGAGCATAGTAGAAAGGTTGCTCATAAGCAAGCCCCTCAGTATCTGAAAATTTAAAATGGGGGAAAAGAAGTCCTGTTGTTCGTTTGTCAACTGTAGGAAAAGCCATAAAAGGTAAAGCAAGAATTTTTCTATTAAAAAAAATTAACTCTACATCCTTTAAAGTAATAAAGTCTTTATCTTTCCTATAGTAAGCCTCCGAAAAACCTATCGTCCAATCAGGATTTGCTTTATTACAAGAAGAGAGTTTACTATTATATATTTTATAATTTTCATCTGTTTTTGTTGCTTTTATAGCATCTATCCAAAGGTTCTCTTCTGTCGTTAAAAAAAGCTTTTTAAACTCCACTGCCTTAGTAGAGGTATCAATAACCAATTCATTTGAAGAAACTCTATTCTCACTCTCACTTAGCATCTCAACATCACCATTGAGCGTTAATGTTGAACTATTTTTATCATAGGTAGCACTATTTGACTTTAACATGGCACCATCATAAAGAATCACCACATCACCTATCGCACTAAAATGATCAGCTGTAGCCTTTACATCTTCTGCAAAAACCTCAATAGTCTCTTTCCCAAACAGAACAGTAGTTAGTAGTAGAGAGAGGAAAAGAGTACGCATTTAGTTCCTATAGAGCTTGATAAGCGATATCTGTTCTACAGTGCTTTCCAGCAAAATGAACTTGACCTACCAACATATAAGCACGTTGCTGTGCTTCTTTAATAGTGTCACCCAAACCTACACAAACCAGTACTCGACCACCTGTTGCATAAAGTTCACCATCTTCACCACGGCTAACTCCTGCGTAAGAGATATGTGCATGCTCTTTAAAAATATCATCATGAACAATATCATCTACAATAATCTGAGCAGGAGCAGAACTCTTATAAGGGTAATCTTTAGATGCCATAACCACACCTACTGCAAACTTGTCATGAAATTCAACTTCTAAATTTTTAAGGTCGTTGGTTGCACCTTTATAGAACAAATCAAGAGCCGAAGACTTAAGCAAAGGCATTATCTCCTCACACTCAGGGTCACCAAAACGTACATTGTACTCTAAGATAATTGGCTCATCATTGACAACCATAACACCAATAAACAATACCCCTTTAAACGGCATACCTTCACTCTTCATTCCCTCTAAAGTAGGAACAATAACACGCTCATCTAACTTTTTGTAAATCGCATCATTTACCAAAGGTGTCGGAGCGTAAGCACCCATTCCACCTGTGTTTGGTCCTTGGTCGTCATTGTACAGTCTTTTATGGTCTTGTGCAGCAGGTAACACCACATAATCTTCACCATCACAAATAGCAAAAACAGAAAGCTCATAACCATCTAAGAACTCTTCTACCACTATAGAAGTTCCTGCATCACCAAATGAATTTCCTGAAAGCATCTCACCTGCAGCCTTTTTTGCTTCATTATGATTTTGGGCAATAATCACCCCTTTACCACCACAGAGACCATCTGCCTTAACCACGATAGGTGCTTCAAGAGTCATAATAAACTTATACGCATCTTCTAAAGAGTCTGTCTCTATATATTTTGCTGTTGGAACATTGTGACGAGCTAAAAAATTTTTCATAAAAATTTTAGAACCTTCAAGCTGTGCAGCCTGAGCAGATGGTCCAAATATTTTTAAACCACGCTCTTCAAACAGGTCAACAATCCCAGCAACCAAAGGGGCTTCTGGTCCTACTATTGTAAGTTCTACATCATTGGCTTCACAAAAATCAGCCAATTCATTAAAGTCAGAAATCTCTAAATTTGTACCCAATTCATCTGTAGCACCATTTCCTGGAGCAAAATATAACTTCTCTACTTTTTCATCTTTAGCAAGAGCCATCCCTATAGAATACTCACGCCCACCAGCACCGATTATTAATACATTCACTACAACACACTCCATTTTTATAATTGACGACATTATACACTATTAACCATAAGGGATAAAATAAAGTAAGTCTTTTATAAAAAAGATGTATTTTATATAGAGTAATTAAATTTTAAATTGATAGTTACAATTGATAAAATAAAAAGGAGCTAGTGACGTGAGCTGTCTGCTGAAGACAATATTTATATAAGCCCCCGAACAGCCGTTCTGCATAAAATCGGCCCTAAAAAGCCAACGGTGCAGGAGAGAGAAAACCCTTAGGGGACAACTTCTCGTCTAGCTATGCTAGACTCAAACGAAGTCACCCTCACACAGATTTACTACATGTCCCACAAAAGATAATGTTGGACCACATATAACAGTAGTCGAACTATTCAGGTTAAGTGGATTATACCAAATTTCAAACTAAAAATAACTAAATAGCTCACTTTTTCTCTATTTCTATCGCTTTTCTTATACATGAATTAATCAAAGGCTCATCTGCAACAACAAATTTACAATAATTTGGAAGATGCTCTTTTGTAGCATTTCCAATTAATACAGCCGTATAGGAGCTGTCCCACTCAAAGTTCTTAAAAAAACAGTTAATAGTAGAAGGAGAAGTAAAAATAATAATAGCATTTTCTTTAGGCTTATGCTTTTTAGTATACTTCATACAAGAAGTTTCATAAATAATCTGTTCTTCTAACGCTATAGCATTTTTTTCCAAATAAGCTTTACTATCAAAAGATACCTCTTTAGGTCGAAGATAGAGCAGTTTTTTATCTGAAAAACTTTTTTTTATATCTTTTGCTAAAGCTTCACCATAAAACTCTTTTGGATGGTAAATCACCTCTCCACCTAGCTCTTCTATTTTTTTCTTAGTCGCACCACCTATTGCAACACAAGGATACTCTTTCCATTTTTCATCAATAGCATCAGCAGAGACAACAGCTTGTTTTGAGGTAAACATAAGTGTATCACAAGAAAAGAAATCTATCTTATCTGCTACCAATGAAAACTCTATCATAGGCAGTGAAACTGTCCCCTCTTTTATAAGAGGCGAAAGAAGATAAATCATTTGCTTACTTGCCCCAATACTTTACCCTCAGCGATAGCATTGTTTATATCTTCATCATCATAAGGGTCATAGTGAGGGGTAATAATCCAACGCTTTTTATCATCAAGCAACATTATCTTATCTTCTATTTGGTCAGAGATTCTATGTGCTTCTATAAGGTACAAGTTTGGTTGCAAAACCAAATGAAACTCTACATAGTTACTGGTTCCATCTGTTCTAGTTTTTAACCAGTGAAAGCCATTGACTTCTGGGTGTTCTCCTATGATTTCTCGTATCTTTTCTACTGTCTCTTTTTCTAAAGCTCTATCAAGTAGTATGGCAATTCCCTCATTAATAATTTCATAAGCAGAGTAGATAATGTAAACCCCTATTCCAAACCCAAAGAGTGCATCGACCCACTCTAAACCTGTAAAGTAGACAACTCCCAAAGAGAATAAAATTACTCCATTACTCCAAAGGTCTGTTTGATAATGCAGGGCATCCGATTTTATAACCAAGTTATCTGTCTCTTTTGCAACCTTTAAAAGATACTGAACCAAGAAAAATGTAACCACTATAGAGATAACCATAACAACAATAGCAGAAGTAAGTAGCTCTGTTTTAGAGCCATGTATCGCTTTTTGAATCGCTTCATATATAATGTAAATTCCAGAAACAGTAATAACCGTTCCCTCTATCACAGCAGCGATGGCTTGGACTTTCCCTTTCCCATACTGAAACTCATCACTGGCTTTCTCTTCAGACTTACGAATGGCAAAGAAATTAAAGATAGAGATGAGTGTGTCAAGCAATGAGTCTATAGCCGAAGCCAAAACAGCCACCGACCCTGAAGCCACCCCTATAAAAAACTTTATAAGTGTTAATATAGTTGCTATAACTGTTGCTACAACTGTTGCTCTTTTTTCTTGTGACATTTTTCTCTCTTTTTATGCAAATATGATTAATGGTGCGTTAATCCCACAGGGATACATTTCAATAAAAACAGCACCCTGCGATTTTATTTTTTGAAGTGTACCATTTTAAACTTATTCCAACTATCCTATCTGAACCATCTGCACTTTTTTTGGATACTCAAGAAAACAGATTAAATCTGCTCTACTGTTTTCAAAATTCAAAAAAGTGTCTAAAACTTATTGTAGATACAGAAAGTTATGTTCATATAGGAGAGAAACTAAGCACAATCAAAACAGCAGGATATATCTATCTTTACGATATGAAAAATAGTAAATATAAACTAATATATGGAGAGTGGGAGTTTAAATAAATGCAAGGAGAGACCGTCACCCTCTCATAGAGTCTGCAAAGCACACTCTGGTGGCACAACGGGTTATTTTCACCCCTCTTGCTAAATTCATTATAATCTAAATTTTGTTAAATAGAGCTAAAAAATAATTTTGATAAAAAACCTTCATCAATCTCTACTTCCTAAAATGCACCATCTTAAACTTATCGCCCATAATAGTAGGAGCAATAAGTGTCTTAATCTTATCTGCCTCTCTTAAGTAGTTAGATTGTGTCGTCTGTTTTGCAAACTGTTCTAAGATGTCAATAAGCCCAAAACGTACCAATGCCCTAGCCTGTGTTTCATACTTATCAAGGGTAAACCCTGCCTCTTCAAAAGCCTCTATGACGTGTCCAAAGTTTACATCGTAAGTGATGTCTGCTGTTTGAAAAGCATCGGCTAAGACCAACTCTTCATCAAAAAGAGGAAAGGTTTTATGCTTTTCATAAACACGAATCGAAAAATCATTACGTACAAACTTCTCACCATAGTCAAAGCTTACAAAGTCACAATGTTTAATGCCTTTTGCCATGTGGTTAGCAAAATCTTCATAGCCTACAGCCACCTCACCTTTTACTTGTCGATGTTTTGAAGCAAACTCTAGTAGTTCTTCGTCTGCTTCTTTCCACTCCACTACATTGTCCGATACAAAAGCTTGTTCACCATCTTTTATAAGCTCACAAGGAAAAGCATCAAATATCTCATTGGCAACCACAAAAGCATACGCTACTTCTACCTCATCTATATCATTAAAATGGGTAATCTGAATATCTGAACCAAAACGCTCTTCTATGTATTTTAGTTGCTCTTGTTGCACCTTTGGCTGACGCTCTACAATTCCAAATTTTAAAGTCTGAACCAAAGTTGGGTCAAGGGTATAGAGCCACTGTATCATGTCGCAAAGCAAGTACCCTTTATGGGCCCCTACTTCTATGAGCCAACCATCTTTTTTAAAAGCTTCTTCTTTTATAAGCTTATAAAAATGGTTTGCAATACTTGCCCCAAAAAATGAGCTTGTGCTTACAGCCGTATAAAAATCTCCCTCTTTTCCTATGGCTTTAAAGGTTTTGTAGTAACCATTTTCTCCGTAGAGCCATTCGTTCATATATGTACTAAATTTCAATATTTTCCTTTTTAAAATCCATTTACCAAAAAATCCAAAGCGTCAATAATTTCATTTCGCTTACTCTCTAAACTCAATACTTTTTTTCCACAAGCATTTAGAGAAATACCTGCCATATCTGCTGTTGACATTACAACCTTTTGCCCATCTATCTCAAAAGTTGGATTCAAGTGTTTAATAGGTGTAATCCCCAAGCCAAGAGGGATAACTACTCTTGTTTTTAAAGAGCCAAGTAAATCATTTTGAACATCTAACAAGTAAGGGAAAAAGCTATTTGTATCTCTATTTATATTTTCATAAACATCAAATTGTGCCATTAAAAATTCCGTAAGCCATCAGAGAAAATTCCTTGGCTTTCGACACGTTTGTTAAATGCCTCAATAGCTTCAAGGTTCTCCTCTTTCCATTTTTGTTCTTCTTTTTCTTTAACTAATTGATTAAGATATATCTCAAAATTTTTAGACAAATTAATATTATATGCTTTTGCTTTTTTCAAAAGGTCAGAGTTTATGGACAAATTGGTTGCTTTTTTAGGAGCTTCACTACTGTATGCTAAATTCATGCGTATCCTTTATGCGTATATGTTATAAGTATAACATATTATTTGTCATCTTCTACTAAAACCTCATATTTCTCCAACAACTCCATAATCTGCTCAGGCAACAGATACCCCTCATGTCGCCCTATCTCTGTTCCATTCTCGTCCCAAAATATAGAGGTAGGCAATACCTCTACATTAGAGTTAATGCCACCTAACATATCTTTGTCGGTGTTAATGTAGTAGATAGGTGTTTTAGGATACTTCTCTTTTATCTCTTTAAGATAGGGTGCCATGTGTTCACACCAAATGCACTCTGTCTTTCCAAACTGTACCATAAGCCTTTGACCTTTTGGAATGTCGACAACTTTTACTTTTGGGATATCTCCAAAGTCATACCCAAATAACGATAAACTTAGAAAGCTCAATAATAGTATTTTCTTTAACATCATATCTCCTTTTAAAATTTAAAGTGCATCAGCTACGTTTATATACAATCCTAAAAGCTCCAACTGTGCATCTATTTTGTAAATCTCTTGGTCTATTTTACGTATCTGTAATGTATTAGCAACCTTTTGTGTGTCTAGTGATGTTCTATCACCCACCTCTTCTAACTCTTGAGCTGTTACCAACATACTTTCGTAGTGTTGGGCATCCTCTTTTGAGAGTTCTATCTTTTTATCTATAATATCTAAATGCTTCTGAATCAATCTATAGTTGTTAGCTATCTCTTTTTTCTTCTCATTTAGATTTATCTTGGCTGTTAAGTACTCTATTTTAGAGTTTTGAATATCAGATAAACTGTTAACAGATAGTGGTAGACTCACTTTAAAACCGTAGTTAAAGTACTCACGTTTTAGTGAGCTGTCTGGTCGTGCAAAGAGTGGATTTATGTCTTCATTTATGTAACGACCTGTAACAGATATTTCAGGTAGATACTTGGTTAGCGTCATAAATTTATTCTCTTTTTTCTCTTTAACTCTTAGAGTATCTCTTTTTAACTCTAACTGCTCTTTTTCATAACGCTCTTTGCTTATCATACCAAAGTTTGGAAGCGTTAAAGCGTAAGGATTGCTGTCACTTAGTAGGGTAAAATCATTCTCTAGTTTGGTAATAGATAGCTCTAACTCTAACTTAGAAGTGCTGTCTTGGTTCTTTTTTAACAATGCTTGGTCATAGAGAGTTCTGTTTGTTAAACCCTCTTCGTAGCTCTCTTTTTGTATCTGAATATCTATCTTATCATTCTCAATCATTAGAGCCAATTTTTCTAACTGATACTTAGATTTTTTAAGATTATAAAGAATGCTCAACGCTTGTGAAATTGCCCCTCTACGTTGTAGCTCAATATCAATATCATTGGCTTTTCCCAATGCTTTTGCATACTTTATAGCAGACCAAATACCACCCATTTTAAAAATAGGCTGGTCAACTGAAACCACAAACTGTTGGGTATCAATAGCATCTCCAAACTGGGTGGTATAGTTTTTGGAGTATTGAAGCATGATGGGGTTTATCCATGACTTTTCTAACTGTTTGGTTTGAATATCACTCTGCTCTACTTGCTGTTTTATGAGTTCATTTTTGTCGGCTGAGAGTATGTTACTTAGTTCACTCTCTGCCAAAAGTGGTGAGAGTAAAAAACTACAAAGAATTAAGTGCTTCTTCAAAACGCTTAAATCCTTCATCTATCTCAGCTGTACTAATAGTTAAAGCAGGTAAAAAACGAACCGTATTTCGTCCAGCAGGAAGTACAATCAGTTTCTTCTCCATTGACTTTGTTAAAACAGCTTTCATGGTATCGTTATCTTTCGCACGTAAGCCTCGCATCAGTCCTAAGCCTACTTCTTCGGTAAAGAGATTTGAGTACTTTTTCTGTATCTCTTTTAATTTAACTGTAAAGTACGCCAAAGTTTCAGTAAGTTTTCCTTGTTCATCTAAAGCCTGTAACACTTCAAGAACAGCTAAACCAGCCGTGGTACTAAGGTAGTTACCACCAAAAGTACTACCATGGTCACCTGCTACCAATACATCTTTATGCTTAGTCATAACTGCACCTATGGGTACACCTCCACCAAGTCCTTTTGCCATGGTGATAATGTCTGGTTCTATCTCATACATATTTGAAGCCAACATTGCCCCTGTACGGTAGATTCCTGTTTGAACCTCATCTACAATAAGCAGTACATCTTGCTCTTTTAAATGCTGTGCTAGTTTTTGAATTGCCTCTTTTTCAAAGGGTTGTACTCCACCCTCACCTTGAACAAGCTCTATCATAACTGCTACTGTCTCATCATCTAGGTTTTCATAGACGGCATCTAACCCCTCTACATAAGAGAAACCTGCTGGGTATGGTGAGAAGTTAGGAGTATGAAAGCTCTCTTGTCCTGTTGCTTTAACAGTTGTAATAGTTCGTCCATGAAAAGAGTGTTCTAGGGTAATGACCTTATAACGCTTTTTATCAAACTTAGTCTCACCATATTTACGGGCTATTTTAATGGCTCCCTCATTAGCTTCTGCTCCTGAGTTGGCAAAGAAGATTCCTCCGTCATAATTGGCTAAAGTGCATATTTTCTCTGCTAGTTTAGCTTGTGGCTCAATTACTTGTAGGTTTGAGATATGGATAATCTTCTCTACTTGCTCTTGCAGGGCTTTTACCAAAGTTGGGTTGTTGTGTCCTACAGAGTTTACTGCTATGCCTGATGCAAAGTCAATGTAGTCGTCTCCATTTTCAGCATATAGAGTTGAACCCTCTCCTTTTACGAAGTTAGTATAGTTTCGGTTGTATGTTTGCAGAACATACTTTTTGTCTAGTTCTTCTAGTGTCATCTATATTTTTCCTAAATTTTTATTATCTTTGAACTCGTACCGAAGCTGGAGCTTATGAACGAGTAAATGCTATTTTTCTACTATTCATATTCTCATATGTGTTCCCACCGAGACGGTGGGAACAAGAGAAAATGCTCCCTACAAGCTCTTATTCGCTTCATCTTTATAATGTCCAAATGGAAGCTTTGCACCACCTAAAACATGAAAATGCAGATGGTGGACTTCTTGTCCTCCATCGTCTCCATTGTTGGTAATAAGCCTATAACCTGACTTATCTATACCTGTTAATGTTGCTACCTCTTGAATAAATGGTGTCATAGCAGCCATAGTCTCAGAACTTACCTCTTGAAAACAATCTACATGTTTTTTAGGAATAACCAAAACGTGAATAGGTGCTTTTGGGTATAGATCATGAAATGCGATAAAATCATCATTTTCTAAAATCTTATTACTTGGTATCTCACCCTCTACTATTTTGCAAAAAATACACATTATTTATCCTTTATTATTTGAATGTCTTAAAAAATTATGAAAAATTATATCACATTCAATCCCATTATTAGTATATTTTGGATAAAATCGCACAATTATTAATTGAATTATACATAAATTGAACAGAGGTTATTTTGGAAAATTTAGAAGAACGAATTGAACAGGCTAATACGCTTGAAGCACTGGAGAAAGTTCGTATTGAACTTTTTGGGAAAAAAGGTGCTTTGGCTGCAGAGTTTGCAAAACTCAAAGATGTACCAGGTCCAGAGAAAAAAGCATTTGCTGAGGGACTCAATAAAAACAAAGCTAAGCTTCAAGCTGTTTACGATGAACGCTATGAGTTACTTAAAAAAGAGGAGATAGAGCGTCTACTAAAAGCAGAAGCCATAGATGTTTCCCTCTACAACAACCTAAATGAAAAAGGTGCTCTGCACCCAGTTATGGCAACCATGGATAAGATTATAGACTACTTTGTAGCATTAAACTTCTCTATAGAAGATGGACCTAAAGTTGAGGATGACTTCCATAACTTTGAAGCACTAAACTTACCTAAAAACCACCCTGCACGTGATATGCAAGATACATTTTTCTTTAAAGATGGAGCTGTCTTACGTACCCATACCTCACCTGTGCAGATAAGAACCATGTTGGCACAAAAACCACCTATTCGTATGATTGCACCTGGTGCTGTTTTTAGAAAAGATTATGACATTACCCATACACCTATGTTTCACCAGATAGAAGGTTTGGTTGTAGGAGAAGTTGGTGAAGTAAGTTTTGCTAACCTAAAGTCTGTTATGTCTGACTTTTTACACTATATGTTTGGTGATGTGGAGATACGCTTTAGACCAAGCTTCTTCCCGTTTACTGAGCCATCTGCTGAAGTTGATATCTCTTGTATCTTCTGTGAAGGTGAAGGGTGTCGCGTCTGTTCACATACAGGTTGGCTAGAGGTACTTGGTTGTGGTATTGTTGATGAAAATGTCTTCAAAGCCGTTAACTATAAAAATGTAAGTGGATATGCCTTTGGATTGGGTATTGAAAGATTTGCCATGTTATTACACAAAATCCCAGACCTTCGAATGTTATTTGAAGGCGATACACGTTTATTGGAGCAGTTTAGATGATAGTTACAAGAACTTGGTTAAATAACTTTATAGACCTAAGTGAAGTGAGTGATGAGACTCTTTTTAAGAGTTTAAACGCTATTGGATTAGAGGTAGATAATATTAGAACCTATACCATTCCTGATAAAATCATCGTAGGTAAAATAGTTTCTGTTGAGAAACACCCCGATGCAGATAAGCTTAATGTTTGTCAAATTGATATCGGTTCTGATGTACGCCAAATAGTATGTGGAGCTGCCAATATAGTTGATGCCCAGTACGTTGCAGTAGCAACCATTGGAGCAAAATTAGGAGAAGATTTTGAGATAAAACATGCAAAACTTCGTGGTGTAGAGAGTGAAGGTATGGTCTGTTCTGCTTCAGAACTAGGGTTACCAGATATTGGTGATGGAATTTTGATACTTGATGATAGTATAGGTGAACTTATCATTGGTAAAGAACTAAATGAGTATAAAAAACTTGCAGATACCGTCATAGAGATAGAACTTACAGCAAACCGTGGTGACTGTCTATCTGTACATGGTGTAGCTAGAGATTTATCTGCTGTTTTAAACCTCCCTATAACAGATTTTGACTATGAGAGTCAAAGCCTAGAAAAACTTGGATTAGCTCGTGTTTCTAAACTTGAGACCAATGGAGTCATTGATGCTTCAGTTCAATATGTTATGGCAAATATGGAAGAGATTCATACCTCTTTACTTTTTGCTTTACGATTAGCATTTATAGATAAGTTAAAATTAGATGCACTAGAAAACATATTGAGCTATATTACACATACTACAGGGGTTATACTTCGTGCTTATGATGTGAGTGACATAGATTTAGAAAATGAAGAGAAAGTTGTTATTAACCTATCTAACAACGAAGGGATTATTAATGTTTTTATTAATGAGAAACCTTGTTCGCAAATAGGCATCAAACAAATTGAAGAGAGTAAAGCCAATGAGAACTCCTCAAGGGTTCTTTTTGAAGCATCTTATATTCAACCTACACAGCTAGTAGATATTGTATCTGAGCATAAATTAGAAACTGATGAACTCTATTATAATACATCTAGAGGTTCTGAACCTCAACTCTCTTTTTCTATTGATTACCTTACTTATTTATTTGAGAGTTATAACAAGTGTAAACTTTATAATGGAGTTATCTCTTTAGATAATGAACGAGAAGATAAAATCATTACTATTGGGACAGATGAAATTTCAAAACTTATTGGTCATGAGATTGATAAATCTGAGATAATAAGAATTTTAACTTCTTTAGGGTTTACAGTTCAAAACTCTAATGAAGAGAACTTTGGAGTAACAGTACCTGAGTTTAGACATGATATGGAAAATATTCAAGATATTACAGAAGAGATTGTACGTATATTTGGTATTGACAATATAGACGCAAAACCATTGCAGTTTAAAGAAGCTCAACGAACCAACAGTACGACACATAAATACTATGCAAAAAAAGAGTTACGTTCACGTGCTGTTGCAGCAGGTTTTGATGAGAATATCTCTTTTGCTTTTTCAGATAAGAAACTTCTTGAAAAATATAATTTTCCTTTTATAAAAGAAGAGTTAGATATCATCAACCCAATTACTACTGACCTAAATACATTAAGAACAACTATAAGTATAAATCTTTTACAAGCTGCACAGAGAAACTTAAACTATTCACAACGCTCAACAGCTCTTTTTGAGATAGGTACTATTTTTGATGAAAACCGTGAAGAGAAAGAGCTTCTTTCGCTTATCTATTCTGGTCAAAAAGAGAGTGAATATGTAGGAAATAGTGGAAAACCAAAGAATATTGATTTTGATAGCTTCGTGAGAAAACTATCGGCCATTCTTGGTAACTTTGAACTTAGAACTTCTACAAGAGACAATGCACTGTTACACCCTTACCAATCTGCCGATATTATTGTCAATAATCAGATTTGTGGATACTTAACAAAACTGCACCCTATAGTAAGAGATGATTTTGATTTAGATGAGACATTTATAGCTGAAATAGAATTTGATGCACTGATACCCAAACATATAGATGCTAAAGCTATCTCTAAATTTCAAGGAGTCTATAAAGATTTGAGTTTAGTAGTTAATAAGACCATACCTTATTCTCAAATCTCAACCACCATTAAATCTTTAGCACTTCCTCTTTTAAATAAATGCTATCCTATAGATGTTTATGAAGATGAACAGCTAGGTGAGGAGAAAAGTTTAACACTGCGTCTTTTTATTCAAGCCTTAGATAAAACTTTAGATGATAATGATATTGACTCAACAGTCAATAGGATTATAGAGACACTTCATACAGAGTATGGGGCAACATTACGATGAAAAGTGTAAACATTGAAAAATGCTCTAAAGCATTCTCTTTAGAGTGTTCTGATATAGCACCTGACAAGTCTATATCTCATCGTTGTGCTATGTTTTCTCTTTTAAGTGATAAACCCTCTTTTATTAAAAACTTCCTTTTAGGGGAAGATACTTTAGCTTCTCTCTCAATTGCACAACAATTGGGTGCAGAAGTCATAAGAGATAATGCATATATCTCTATCACCCCTCCTAAAAAGCTTACAGAACCAGACAACATTTTAGACTGTGGAAATGCAGGAACAGGGATGAGACTTTACTCTGGTCTGCTTGCTGGTCTAGAGGGTTCATTTATTTTAACGGGTGATAAATACCTACGTTCGAGACCCATGAACAGAGTTACCATACCATTACGAGATATAGGTGCAAAAATAGATGGAAGAGAAAATGGGAACTTAGCACCTCTGGCTATACGTGGTGAAAAGTTAAAATCATTCCGTTACAACTCACCTATTGACTCAGCTCAAGTAAAATCTGCTCTTATTTTAGCAGGACTTCAAGCCGATAAAAACTCTTTCTATAAAGAAGAACTTTTATCACGAGACCATACAGAAAGAATGTTACGTGGAATGGGTGCAGATATTAAGACAAATGAAGATGGCTGGATAGAGATAGAACCTCTAACAGAACCATTAAAGCCACTAAACATTACTGTACCTGCTGACCCTTCAAGTGCTTTCTTTTTTGCAGTAGCAGCTGCCATTACCCCAAATGCTAAAGTTATTATTAAAAATGTAACACTTAATCCAACAAGAATAGAAGCTTATAAAATACTACTTAGCATGGGTGCTGACCTTAGCTTTATTGAGAGAGAAAATATCTATGAACCTATTGGGGACATAGAGGTCTCTTATAATGGTAAACTACAAGCAGTAAGCATTGAAAAAAATATTGCATGGCTTATAGATGAACTCCCTGCTTTAGCTATTGCAATGGCTGTAGCTAATGGAAAAAGTAGTGTTAAAAATGCTAAAGAGCTAAGAGTAAAAGAGAGTGATAGAATATCAACTGTTATTAATGGATTAAATCTCTGTAATATCCAAACGATAGAACATCACGATGGCTATGAAATTATTGGTGAAGAGTTAAAAGAAGCAACTATTAACAGTCATGGTGATCATAGAATTGCAATGAGTTTTGCCATCGCTGGTCTACAATGTGGAATGAGAATTGAAGATACAGCCTGTATAGAAACTTCTTTCCCAAACTTCTTTGATATACTCTCACAAATAACAACAGTAGAATAATAAAAAATTATAACTTTTACGGGAACATTGCCCACTCTACGATAAGGAATAAAAAATGAAAATAGAACTTGCATCCAATTATGGCTTTTGCTATGGTGTAAAACGTGCCATAGAAATAGCAGAAAAACATCAAAATAGCTTTACCTATGGTCCACTTATTCATAACAAAGATGAAATCAATCGGCTAAAAATTGGCTTTAATATTGGATTGGTAGAAAAAATGGAAGATATTGATAGCGATAATACCATTGTGATTAGAACCCATGGAATCCCAAAAGATGAACTTGCAACACTGAAAAAACAAGATAATAAAATCATTGATGCTACCTGTCCTTATGTTACAACTCCTCAAAATATTGTAGAAAAAATGAGTTCAGAGGGTTACTCTGTTGTTATATTTGGAGACAAAGCACACCCTGAAATAAAAGGTGTTGTCTCCTATGCAGAACATCAAGAACATACATTTATTGTTTTAACTCCTGAAGAGTTAGATGTATTACCTTTAAAAAATAAAGTTGCTTTGGTCTCTCAAACAACAAAAAAACCAGAAGATTTTACAAAAATAGTTGATGCACTGATTACAACACATAAAGAGGTTAGAGTTTTTAATACTATATGTAATGCAACCTTTGAAAACCAAGATGCAGCATCTGCATTAGCAAAAAGAGCTGATATCATGATTGTTATAGGGGGAAAACACTCTTCTAATACAAAAATGTTACATAGTATTTCACAAAATGATTGTCAAGATAGTTATCTTATAGAAAATGAAAGTGAACTTCAAGAGTCTTGGTTTAAAAATAAAAACCTTTGTGGAATTTCAGCAGGTGCCTCAACACCAGATTGGATTGTTCAAAATGTTATTAATAAAATTCAACTAATAGTTAACTAAATCATATAAAAATAACTTTAAAGAATATTTTACTTTAAAGTTATCAGTACCTTCCTTCATTTCACTATATCATCACATATTCTTATGTTTTCATTATCTATTAAAAAAAAAAGAGTATAATAGCGCAAAATTAGGCACAAGCAAGGATTAGTAAGTATGAAATTCGAAGATATCGAAATAGAAGATGTAGATTTTGGAGCGATGCTCGAGGAGTCGTTTAAGAAAGCAGATACAAAAAGTGATTTAGTAGATGGTGTTGTTGTTAAAATAATTGAAGATGAGAATCAAGCTATTATTGATGTTGGTCGTAAAAATGAAGCAATTATGTCATTAGATCAAATTAGAGATGAAGATGGTACTATTATGTTTGAAGAGGGTGAAGCAATTACTGTTGTTATCACTGGATTTAGAGGTGAAAGACCAAATGTATCATATGAATTAGCAGAAAAAAGAGCAGCACTAGCAGAGTTTATTGAAGAGTATGATGAAGAGCAAGAGTATGTTATTGAAGGTGAAATCACTAAAAAGAATAAAGGTGGTTTTGTAGTTGACGTTTCTGGTTTAGAATTCTTTATGCCAAGAACACTTTCATATATCTCTTACAAAGTTGACCCAATTGGTAAAAAAATTAAAGCACTTATTGTAAAAGTTGACAAAGAAAAAGGTTCAGTTGTTATCTCTAGAAAAGAGTTAATTGAGCGTGAAAAATCTGAAACACAAGAGATTGTTGATAAGTTATTAGAGAACAGAGCTGTTGTTCTTGGTACTGTTAAGAAAATCACATCTTACGGTATGTTTGTTGATGTAGGTGGTATGGACGGTTTGGTTCACTATTCACAAATTTCTCATAAAGGTCCGGTTAACCCATCTAAGTACTACAAAGAAGGTGATGAAGTTAACGTTATGGCTATCGATTATGATAAAAAGAAAAGACACCTTTCTCTATCTATTAAAGAAGCAACTCTTGATCCATGGAAAGATATTGACAATACACTTAGAGCTGGTGATACTGTTTCTGTAACAGTTTCAAACATTGAACCATATGGTGCATTTGTTGATTTAGGTGAAGATTTAGAAGCATTCCTTCACGTATCTGAAATTTCTTGGAATAAAAATGTAAAACATCCTAAAGATTATATTGAAATTGGTCAAGTTATTGATGTTGAAATTATTGAAATTGATAAACAACAAAGAAGACTTAGAGTTTCAAGAAAAACTTTACTTCCAAAACCGATTGATCAATTTGCATCTGCAAATAGAGTTGGTGATGTAATTACAGGTACAGTTTCATCTGTAACTGACTTTGGAGCATTCCTTAAAATTGGTGCTGTTGAAGGTCTTCTTCATAATCAAGAACTATCTTGGGAAAAATCAGAATCTGCTAAGGATCTTTACAAAGCAGGTGATGAAGTTGAAGTTAAAATCATTAAGATTGATAGAGAAAACGGTAAAGTTTCTTTAAGTAGAAAAGCAATGGAAGAGTCTCCTGTTGCAGCATTTGCAAAATCTCATAAAAATGGTGATATTGTAGAAGGTACAGTTAAAGATAAAAAAGACTTTGGTGTATTTATTTCTCTTGAAGCTGGTGTTGATGCACTTATTAGACTTGATGATCTTGCTCCACTTAAAGAAGATGAAATTGAAAAAGGTCAAACTATTAGAGCTGTAATCTCTTTCATAGATGCTAAAAATGATAGAATTAGAGTTTCTGTTAGAAGATTAGAGCGTCAAGAAGAGAGAGAAGCACTTGATAAATTAAATGCTGAACAAGATGACAGTATGACTCTTGGTGATGTTTTTAGTGATTTTAAAAACAAATAATAAGGCTTAACTTAAATGTCTAAAATTACTATTGTAGTTTGTGATCATATCCACCAAAAAGGGTTGGATATTCTCGCAAATGATGCCGATATAAATCTTATTAATGCTGCAGATGAGCCTAAAGAAAAGCTCATCTCTGAAATTATTCCTCTTGCTGATGTAGCCATTACCCGTTCTTCTACTGATGTTGACCAAGCCTTTCTTGATAATGCAGATAATATAAAAGCTGTTGTTCGAGCTGGTGTTGGTGTTGATAACGTAGATATAGAGGGTTGTAGTAAAAAAGGTATTGTCGTGATGAACGTGCCTACTGCAAATACCATAGCTGCTGTTGAACTTACTATGACTCACATGCTTTCATGTGTACGTCAATTTCCTTATGCACATAACAATCTTAAGCTTGATAGAGTTTGGCGTAGACAAGATTGGTATGGTACAGAACTAAAAGATAAAAAACTAGGAATTATTGGTTTTGGAAATATTGGTTCTCGTGTTGGTAAAAGAGCCAAAGCATTCGAAATGGATATTGTAGCATATGACCCTTACATAGACTCATCAAAAGTTACTGACTGTGATATTGCCTATACTAAAAACTTTGACGATATCTTAGCATGTGACATCATTACTATTCATACACCTAAAAATCAAGAAACTATTGGGATAATAGGGTTTGAAGAGATTGCTAAAATGAAAGATGGTGTAGTACTTATAAACTGTGCAAGAGGTGGGCTTTATAATGAAGATGCACTTCTCGAAGGTTTAAAGTCAGGTAAAATTCATATGGCTGGAATTGATGTTTTTAACAAAGAACCAGCAACCGACCACCCTCTTCTTGATCTTGACAATGTTACATTAACTCCTCACTTGGGTGCAAATACAAAAGAGTCTCAGCAAAATATTGCTATTCAAGCAGCTGAAAATGCCATTGCTTCAGCAAAAGGTATCTCTTTTCCAAATGCTCTAAACTTACCAATTAAAGAGAATGAGCTACCTGACTTTTTAAGACCCTATCTTGAACTTATACAAAAGATGGGACACCTATCTGCACAAGCTACAAAATCAGTAGTTAAAAGTATTAAAATCACAACAGAAGGTGAGGTTTCTGATCATATTGATTCATTAACGACTTTTGCTACAGTTGGAATTTTAACTGAATCATTAGAAGATACAGTAAACTATGTCAATGCAGAATTTGTAGCCCAAGAGAGAAGTATTCATCTTATTAAGAACGTACAAGCTAATAACTCTGGTCTTTCTAATAAAATTACTATTAAGCTAACTACTGAAAACGGTACATTTATTATCGCTGGAACAGTTTTAGGTGATAATGCTCAAAGAATTATTGAGATAGATGGTTATATGTTAGACTTAGAGCCAAAAGGTAAAATGATTCTCTTTAGAAATACTGATGTTCCTGGTGTTATTGGAGATGTTGGTCATATTATCTCATCGAATGGTTTAAATATTGCAGACTTTAGATTAGGACGAGACAAACATGCACAAGCTTTAGCTGTTGTTAAAGTTGATGGTAATGTAACTAAAAAACTTCTTAATGAACTTTCTACCTTAGAGACCTGTCTTAGTGTCTCATATGTTACTATATAAATTTACACTATAACTCTACTCTTTATTTCAAATGCTACAAAAAGTAGCTTTGAAATAACTATCTATTACAAAAATCAACTCTTTACATAAATAAAGTTATAATCTCAAAAGTTTAATAACTTCATTAAAAATTATTGATATAATTATTTTTAATATATTATTTTGATAATAAAAATAATAAAATCTTATAACGAGGTCGCCGATGGTTTTAAAAAAGTCTCTAATGTTTGTAATACTTTCGTTATCCACAACTCTGCTCTTAGCAGAAGAACTTAACGATTCTACAGTTGTTTCAACTGTACCTTATACCAATCTATCATTGGAAAATGCACTTGAAATCATGAAAAGTCATAACCTAGAACTTAAGATTTCTAAATTTGATGAAGAGATGAAAGCACATGAAGCAAAAATTGCAGAAGGTAATAATTATGGTAAGCTAGATTTAAAAGTTCAAGCACTACGTTCTAATGATGCAGGTAATGTCTTTGGATTTAAACTAAAAAGTAGAGAAGCTACTTTTGGTGATTTTGGTTTTTCTGAATTTGATATGTCTGGTCAAACAAACCCTCTTCCTGTTGCACCCAAAGCACTAAACTATCCAGATACTAGAAATCATTTTCAAACTACACTTACTTATATGGTTCCTCTCTATACTGGTGGAAAACTAGATCAATATGGGAAAATCACCAAAGCACTACATACCATGAGTCAACTAGATACAGATAAACTATTAAATGAAAAAGTATTTCAAACGACTAAAACATTTTATGATATCTCTTTGGTAGATCAATATATTCATAATCTAGGAAGTATTGTTAGCAATATCGATCGTCTAGAAAATATTGTTTCTAATATGAAAGAGGAAGGTTTTGCCAAAGATATCGATGCATTAGAAGTAAAGGCAAGAAAATCTGAAGCACAAAGTATGCTTAGTAAGGCAAAATATAATAGAGTATTGGCATATCAATACCTCTCATTTTTACTCAATAATAAAGTAGAATCTATTCAAAACCTTGATACAACAGCACCTATGCCAAAGGTTGTAAAAGAAGAGGTACAAGAGAATAATTTAGATATTCAAAAAGCTAAACTTGGACTTAAAATAACTGATATGGCAATTGAGCTTCAAAAAGCAAGTTTCTTACCTACAGTCGGTGCATTTGGTGAGTATGGTTCAAGTGATGATAAAGCTTTTAATGAGTTTATTGATAAAGATTTTTATACAGTTGGACTACAACTAGAATGGAATTTATTTAACGGAAATATTGATAAGCATAACTTAGAAAAAGCAAAAGTTGAAAATATGAAAGTTAGAGAACAAGTTGAACTGGCAAAAAAAGGTATCTGTCTGAAGGTACGTAAGCTTTTAACTGAAATTAAAAGTAAAGATGCTGAAATAGAAAGTTTGACAACACAGTTAGATTTTGCTAATAAAGTTTATGAAAACTATCAGGAACGTTACCAAGAAGGTATCAGTTCTATCTCAGATGTACTCATTAAACAGTCAAAAGAGCTGGAAGTACTTTTAAAACTTCTTACAGCGAAAAATGACCGTAATGCAAAAGTTTTTGAAGTAACAAGTATAATTAATAAGGGAGACGTATAATGAAAAAATTTAAATCTACATTGGCACTTAGCCTTCTTTTAGCTACAACTACACTTTCAGCTATAGATATCAATATTGCTGGTTCAGTTATGTCTGATAATCAAAAAATGATTACAAGTAGATATATGGGGATTGTCAAAAAAATGTTAGTAGCAGAGGGAGATATTGTAAAAAAAGGTCAACTTCTTTACGAAATTGACTCTAAAGAGATTGATTCTAAAAAAGAGCAAGTTGAACTTGGAATTTCTCAAGCTCAACTTGCTCTCCAAATGAATAAGAATCAATACAATAATGTACTTTTAAACCTTGGACGATACCAAAGACTCTTTAAAAAAGGTATGGTTTCAAAATATGAACTAGAGAACCTTGAATTGGCCTCTGCAAATATGAAAGATATGATTTCCATTGCAAGAAAACAAGTCTCTCAAGCCAAAGCGATGAGAAAAGAAGTGATGAATCAGTATAATTATCTTCAGTTAAAAGCACCCAATAACGGTGTTATTATTATGAAAAAACTTAATGTTGGAGAGATGGCAATTCCAGGTATGCCAGGTGTAATCTTGACTGATTTAAGTAAACTAAGTATCATTACTGAAATCGCAGAAAATGATATTAAATTTATGACATTAGGTAAAAAAGTTAATATTGAAATTCCTTCAGTTGGATTTAAGACAGATGGGACTATCTACTCTATTATCCCTGCATCAAATCCAATGACACACAAATTTAAGATGAAAATAAAGTTTGATACACAAAGTAAATCTATCTATCCAGGTATGTATGCTAAAGTTCATATTAAAGGATAATTATGAAAAACAATGAACCTTATGTCGTTAAAGATGTTGCAGGAAAATTAGCAAAAGCCTTTCTCCGAAATCCTCTTACGGCTGTACTTGGAATTGTTCTCCTTGCACTGGGTTGGATATCGCTCTCTACCATGCCTCGTGAAGAGGATCCACAAATTGCCATTTCAGGTGGTGGAATTATTGTTGCTATGCCAGGAGCTACCCCTCTTGAAGTAGAAAACATTATTGCTAAACCTCTAG
>JALUKQ010000144.1 GCA_027056485.1 Campylobacteraceae bacterium
AGGTTATATAGGCTGAAAACGTTCCTAAAGTACTGAAATAAGGAGAGATACTTATGGCACCATTTTCAACAGCAATAAAAAACGGGATACTCTTCGCAATATTCTCAATTATCGGCGCATATGTAGCAGGATGGCTCCTTGCTTACGCGTTTGCATTTCTTTTGAGTGAATTTGACTCGAATGGATACGGTTCAATTCACCCGACTGCAATTACTTTGTTTGCCGCGACATTTGTAGCATTGGCATTACTTGTAGGGATACCATTCTTCAAATTCCTTCTCGGAAGCATCCAAATAGTTTGTGCTATCAGGTTTTGATGATCCAGCCTTACTTTTAGATAAGGTGGCACTCTTTCGTTTCTTAGCTGCATTGTTAGCAGCTTCTCGTTTTTTAGTGTCTTGCTTAATTGCATTAACTTGTTCTTGTTGTTGCTGTTGCTGACGGACATTGTTTTGGTACTCTTGTTGCTGTTGTTGCTGTCCAAAGTATTGTTTAGCAGCCTCTTTATAATAATAAAGATCAGCATGTTTACCTTCATCATATAATTTTAACTTAGAAGCTATTGGTTGTACATTATCAAACACCCCACTTTTAATATCGTTGTGTAACAATTTGATATTGTTAGGGTTAGCTGATAACTCATTCCAAGAATCAATATCCCAGTCTTTAGTTAAAACTCTATGAGTATAGGTATACTCTGGATCTTTCATTATTTCTTCTTCAACTTCACGGAGAGCTAATTCTGATGGATCCCTACCATAATCTTTAGGCGTATACTGTGCACCGTCTTCACTACTATCAATATCAAGCGGGTCAATTTTTTTACGTTTTAGCACCTCACCTATAGCTTCTGGGTTTCCGTTAAGAACTTCTATAGCTAGGTTAATGTCGTCATGATTATAACCTGCTTGCTCAATAGCATCAATAGTCTTCCTCCAAGGGCTTATAGCTTGCATTTTTTTAGTGTAGTTCATTGCTTGTGCAAACACTTGTGGGAATTTTTCTTGTATTTCATCATCTGTAAAACTGTACTGCACACCGTTGGCTTTGAACGACCTAGTTTGTGGTTGATTGGTAGCTTTTGCATCAACAGGGTCTTGATCATCATCATCATCGTCATCATCATTACTGTTGTTTGCTGTAGCACCTTCTTCAATATTACCGTTATCTAGTCCATCTTCACCTTCTGGCTCATCCTCAGTATTATTATCGCCATCTTCACTATCGCCAGTATCTTCATCATTGTCATCATCTTCATTAAGACCTTTATCAGGTTGCTCTAGATCAGGATTAGTACTTAAACCATTCACTGTATTGCTGGTTTTAACCTCCTGAAATGCAGCATCAAGCTCAGCATCACTCATATTATACAATGCATCTACATCTAACTCTGTATTATCAGTGTTGTTTACTTCTTCACCCATGACTTATTGTCCTTGCTCTATATCATCATCATAATCAGATACGGGCTTACCCATATTTTGTACATACATGAAATAATCTTGTAATCTACTAATAGCGATTAAAGACTCCATAACATCACTTCGTTTACCAGTACTGACAATATACTCAGATGCTAACAAACTTACATTAGCTACGGCTTTTTCTTTTAAATACCCGTCTAAAATTAATGTCTTAAAATCCTCATTTGATAGTAGGTTGTTTAATGCATCATTTAGTTTATTCCAATATACTGAATCAGTTGAGTCATACGGTGATGGTATTTCTGCTTTTAATCCGTTATTAATTTGGTTATTCATTTTATGAATCCTTTTTGTGTTTTTGATTAAGATTATCAATCAAATCAATTTTATTCAGTTTACACTTAAATTGTTATTAAGCATTAACCATAGCTTGAGCTAGTCCTGGTTCTTGTTGTTGACGTTGTGCTGCTGTTTCCCCTTGTTCCTGTGCGGCAGACTCCCCTTCTAGTTGTCCAAGGATTTGTAAAGCCATATCTAAAATCTCTTGCGGAACGCCTTGTCGCAGGAGTTCCTCAGGTGGAACATTTTGTTGTAGTAACTGCACTACTTGCTGTACTAGCTGTTGTATTTGTTCTTCCTGTGAGCCTGCTGCTGCTTGCTCTGGAGGTGTATTAGCGTCTACAGCTGGCATAGCTGGTTGCTCTTGATTTACAGCTGGTTGCTGACTCATAGAGCCTCCAGCACTAACTTCGGCTAACCCTGGTTGTTGCATATTTCCATTCATTAGTTGTCCTTTAATTTTTTGTTATTCGTTTAAGCTTGCTTCAGCTAATCCTGGCTCGTTAACGGTTTTAGGTGTAGAAGGTAATTGGTAGAACCCTCTTTTTGGAGAAGGCTTACCACCGTATTTCTGTTGTAATCCTAGTACTATGTCATTTAATCCTTTCTCATAACCAACAGTAGATGCATGGTTAACTAATTTAGTTAGTGTATCTTTTTGCTCTAAGGCGTCTAATTTATCTGCTTTAAGCTTATTGATTTTTTGCTGCTGCACATCCTCTATATAACCCATAGTATGTCCTTTAGTTTAATTTGTGAATCAGCCATCATAGATAGCAATATCTGTATCGCCAAGCTGTGCTTGTAGTATAGCTAATTTGTGTGCTAACTCTGCTTTGGTGAATTCTTTCTCCAATTCTTGTTTGTGCTTTATACCTTCATTGGCTAATAAGAAGTCTAAATCTTTCTGATTAGCTTCACTTACGAGTTTTTTAGCTTTAGCTCTTTCTACCTCAACTTTCATTTTAGTCAATTCAGCATCTACAGAATTTTCATTAGCTCTTGCTATTTTATCTCTTATATCAGCTTTTAGTCTTTCATTCTCCAGTTTTAATCTTTCCATCTCTAGTTTTTGAGCTTGTTCCTGCATAGGATCTGGTTTTTGCTTGAACTCTTCAATTTGTTTGGTAAGATCTGGCATTTTTTCTAGCCTGACTATTTCAGTTAGTACTTTTTGTGTAAGTTCAATAGGCATAGTATTACCTATAGTCTGTAATAAGAAACTTAAAGTCTGACTTTTAGCCGCATTAGATTCTGCAGTAGCTATTGATACATCTATATCAATATTACCTGATAGATCATCTCTACGAATAGGCACAAACTCGCTATTAGTCACCCTTATAACTTCTTCTTCAGCGAGAAATTCACTGTTGTATGATATCCACTTTCTAATAAGAGGTTTTACTAAGTTCTCGGCTATATTCCTGACTAAATTAGTTCTACGCATACCACTAGCATCCATAGCACCTCTAGCTGCAGCAGCACTGGTGGAGCCTAGAGCATTACCTGATATACCAGCACTAAAACTTTTAATACCAGTTTGGCTTTCTATCTCGTTATCTTGCATAGCTAAGAAATTAAATATGCTGCCAGGTATTTGGTTATAACTTCCTTCCCATATAGCTCCAGGAGACCCTACATACTCAAAATTATCCCCATCTAAAAATTTCTGTCTATCAGTAGCATTGGCAAAGAAACCTTTATGTACACCGACTTGCCCGTTGTTAGACCTAGCTAAGTTATCTAGAATACCTCTGGTAATAGCTGTTTTGACTTTTTGTTTATCACCTATATTCTCAGCTAGTGATTCACCCATCATCTGAAAAGGAATAGGAGTAAACGGTACTACTAAAAATGGAGGTTTCTTATCTGGGTAAGGGTTATCTTCCAATCTTATAATTATATCATTAACCCAAGCACATACTATAGGTTCTGCAATACCATCATTGTTTACGTCATAGTTACCCCAATACTCATATACTACGAATTTTTTCCTAGCAACGTCTTCAAACCTAAAATTTGAGTCGTCCTCTGGTACATAGTCAGGATCTTCAGCTATACCTGATAGTGCTACCTTTTTAAGATTCTTGTACCTGCCATCAGATATAAGAGTGCTTAGATCAGTCTCATACCTGTGTACTACAAACTGACACTTATCCATATCATCCATACAGGTAGGGTCTATAAATATATCCTCATTCCTGCATACTACAGCTGTAGGCTTGTTAACCAGTACTTTTGTATTTTTAGAGACCTGTTTAGTTACATACTGCTTTCCAAGCTCATCAGTCACTATAACATCAACTTCGGCTTCTATTTCCTCATCGTCATACTCCCATCCAGTACGGATAGTGACAGTACCCTCCACAGCCAAGACTCTGCACGCTTTGGTAATAAAGTTATATCTATTAAATTGCCTAGTAAATTGCGTATTAATTAACAACTGAGTCTGTCTAGCTGCTAGAACATCTTCAAATGTTACAGGAGTACATTTTATTATGTCAGTAGTGCTTAAGAATGGATCTGTAATGCCAGGTATTAGCCATTCAAGTTGTCTTTTAATATCTTTACTTACAATAGAAGATCTGCCTTCAACTTCATTTCCGTAAAGGTTTCCATAGGACTCACTTTTCCATGCTTCCTTCTTAGCCGTCCACTCTTTTTGTGAAGACTCTGCAGACTTTAAATCACCTTGCAGTACTTCTAATATTTTATTTGTATTTATCATGTTATAACATCCCACCCTTATTAATGAGAACTTCACCACCAAACTCTGTAGTATTTAACTCAATACTTTCACTGGGGAGGGTAGCCCCATCCAAAGTGTGATCTGTAAGGTTTAGAAAACCAACGCTACTCAACATTACAGCGTTCCCTTCGCTTGTATGGTGATTTGTTGATCATCAACAGAAAAAACGTTTGCTATGTAGGTACTACCTTCATCTGACACCATAGCAGTCTCTTTAGGTTGTAGTATCCATCCTGTGTTATCAGTATTGTTAATTGCAACACCTTCACTTATTCTAACATCTTTTTTACTTTTATTCTGCACTACAGTAGCACCAACCAACTCTATACTTTCACCATCTGTGTATATTGTACGGCTGATAACTCCAGCCATGTCAACAGTAACCATATAAGATCCTTCAATAATTTTAAAAAGTCGGCAATGTGTGCACAACTCATTAAGCCCAGTATAACTAAAACCAAGTCAACTCTCTCTTAACTCTCCATTTCTATAAATAATATTGTTTGGTAGTGGAATAGACTCTACATACGACAGAGGAACTCTAAAAGCTTCAAACACACTCTTATTGTATTTTACAACAGAAACCCTATCAGACTGGTTACCACCAAGACAGTACAGAAATCTACCCTCTTCACCAACTACAAAGCATACGTGCCCTCCACCTTTGCGTCTTTTTACAGCTACAGCACCATACACAGGGTGGTCAATGGGTTTACCAAAACTGAGCCAGCTTAAAGCTCTAGCAGAATTGCTAGGTACAGCTTTCTCATAGCCACTATTATTAAACACCCAAGCCATAAAACTAGCACACCAAGGTACATTATCCCCCCAAGAATAGTGATTTGTTGAGTTGTGATATTTAACTACTTCAGGATTATCTCCAACACCCCATTCTGTTACACCTACTTGTGTTTTAGCTACATCAACATAATCAGATCCATCTGTAATTTTATTGTGGTCATTATCTGTAAGATAAGCATCAATCTCATCCATTAAATACTGAATACCGAACTGCTCTGCTGCTCCTTTAGTCTTAGGACCATATATGCCATCTATATCCAAGTGAAAGCCTAAAGAGTTGAGTGTTTTCTGAATATCTTTAATATCATATGCATCCTGCCATTCACCTACATTTCCTGATGTAGCTATTTTGTATTGGTAGCTGTCTTTATCTGAAGCCTCTAGTATTTTTCTTTTAAAGTACTTACCAGCAGTACCTCTTTTAAGTTCACCATAGTCTAAACCAAAATCACCTATAGGACTAGCTAGCTCCCTGTCCGTAGGCATATCCTCTGGTAAAGCATCAGGTATTTTAGCCTCTTCATCTGTGACCTCATACTGGCTTAAATCAATAGCTATATTAATTTTCATTGTAGCTCCTTTTTTGTTGTAATATTAATTTCATTGGTAGGTTGTAAACGTATAGGGTTATCGTGTATTAAATCATATGTAAGTCTTGCAGGAAATCTAGCAAAATCTTCTATAGGCTTGTCAGCTCTTCTAAACTCTAAAAATCTGTAATGTCTTTTATTATATAGCGTCTTAAGGTCTCTAAAATAAGGTAACTGCTCCAAAGAGTAGGTTTGTCCGTGCAAATCCACATAAAAACCAAACATATGTCCACCACTTACGGTAGTAAGATCATCCTTTAGTACATTACAATACACCTCAAATAGTCGTTGAGGATTTATACCTGCTTCGATAGCAAAAGTTTCTATAGCTAAATATGTTGATTCACAATCCCCAGTAACCCACCATCTACCATTAGAATATTTAAAATTAGCCATAGAATACCCAGAGATAGCACAAGCATCTGATAATGTATCTCTACTTACGTTTACACCTATTTTATCAAGAAGGTCTATATATTTTGCTATGTTTTCATGCACATCATCTTTGTTGTATTTGAGTTTATCTGATGTGTAGAGTTGGTAGTTGTACACTTTTACAAGAATAGCTTTTAAAGTTTTTAGGTCTTTAGCTCTGTTAATTGTGTATGTATCTTTAACACCAAAAGCACGGAAATCAGGTGCTGTGTTTATATGCCGTCTATGAGTAGAAGAACAACCAACAACTGTATTTAATACTAAAATTATAGTGGTTATAATAATGAACAAGAATTTATTTTTAAGAACAACACTAAACATCTAAGAACTCCATAACCTCGTCAAATATTCTGTTATAGGCGTCCTGATCTATGCCATTAAACATACAATATGCACTTATCAACCTATCTATGATAGCAGTATATGAATGGAGTTCAGGAAATTTCCATTTTATAAATTTAACTATACCAGCCACTATTAAAAATATAACTCTATCAACGCCCATCGTCATAGGTAGATCAGTAATTACTCTATTACCCTCATTCTGAATTACACCAGTGTCAATAATAAAATCTGTCTCTGGGATAAGTAAACCACTATCTAGCATGAACTCCTCTAGCTCAAGAGAATTTAAAGATAGTACAACATCTCCGCCGTTAAAAGCATATACTTTTTGTTTGAAGGACACACTAGCACTATTATCTAGTTTGTTTACCTCATAACTTCCGATAACTCTAGTTTCTGAGTTAAAATCTAAATTATTATTAAGAAGTTTACTCACTATCTCATTGCCGTACTTTGTAGCACTACCACTATTATCAACTAATGCAGTTGAGTCATCACTGACTACTGCAAAAAACCTATCACCATTATCACTGTTTATGCCTGTATCAAGCACTAAACAGTCAGTGACGCAAATAAACCTACTACTCATCTGTTATCCTTATTTAATTTATACTCATTAGGGCACTTCTGTTGTTTTTTCCAATCACCTGTATTCACCAGTCTAACGTCTTCTTTGACTAAATGCTGAATAAGATAAAGCACAGTCAGTATGAACGGGAATTCTATATCAAATCGCAACATAACATTTAATGACAACACCAAACTTACCATAAGTAAAGTGTGGGATATTAAATGATGTTTAGATGCTTTAGATTTAAAACTGCCACCAACCAAAGTAACTATATTTATTGTGAAATAGACAAATCCAGCTATGGACGTTACATCTAATGCCGCTGTAACCCCTGTACTTATCATCATTTTTTATCATCTCCTATTTTACTGCTTATAATCTTTTTAACTATATTTGAAAAATAAGTTATTGTTGATGTGGTATTTTTACCAAACATTAATAACATATC
>JALUKQ010000145.1 GCA_027056485.1 Campylobacteraceae bacterium
AAGCATATTCCAATTATTGCGTTAACAGCCAATGCACTAAAAGGGGATAAAGAACGTTTTCTTGCAGAAGGATTAGATGAATATATTCCAAAACCGATTGAAACCAATGAACTTCTATTTATTTTAAAAAAGTTTTTAAATGCCAAAACAGAAGAGGATGGTGAGATAGAAGTAGCATCAGCAAATGAAAATAAAAGTCTAAATGAACCTGAACTAATTAAAATTGATACTACTAATCAAGTAACTAAAGACGGTATTATGCTTTTAAAAGATGATGTGGATGAAAAAGTAGAACTATCATTTATATCGCCAGAAGAAGAGAGTAAAGCAACAGTTGCCAATGTCATAAAAATTCATAAATTTGAAGAGAGTGATAACAGTTTAAGTAAGAAAATACTTATTGCAAAAAAGAACTCATTAGAAGCACAGATTCTTTCAAAAGTTATTACAAATATGAATTATGAAATTGAAGTGGTTGATAGTATGGAAGAGTTAAAAACACTTATACAAATGAGTGACTATGATATACTTCTTATTGATAAAGAGTTAGAAGAGTCAAATAAAGATATTTTAAGTAAGCAACATAGTAAAATGAATGTGATAATGCTTTCATTAAATCAATCAGATAATGATACTTCTTTTAATTCTGCTCTTATTAAAGAGTTACATGTAGGTGTTATCAAGCGAGAAAAATTAGCTCAACTTATCAAAAAATATAGAAAGTAGTAAAAATGATTTTTAAAGTTTTAATCGTCGACGATGACTATATCAATCGTCGACTTCTTGTATCATTGTTAAAAAAAGAACTCTATCAAATAGAAACAATTGAATCAGTAGATGGAGAAGATGCACTAGAAAAATGTAAAGAGCATTCTGACCTTCAGCTTATTTTACTTGATATAGAGATGCCAAATATGGATGGTTCTGATTTTTTAAGACTCTATAAAAGAGATGAACCAGCATCCACTGTACCTATTATTGCTATCTCTTCTAATGATTTACGTAAAAAAGAGATTATAAGCTTTGGAGCCAACTCATTTTTACAAAAACCAATTACAGAAAAAAAACTAATAGCTGCTATTCGTGAAGCACAAATCTAAAGTACTTGTCATTGGTTACGTTTGGCCTGAGCCAAACTCTTCTGCAGCTGGAACGCATATACTTTCCATTTTAAAACTTTTTAAAAAACAAAATTGGAAAGTTGAGTTTGCAACCCCTGCACAAGAGTCAGAACATGCTATAGACTTAGAGAGTATAGGTATCTCCACACAAAGTATCTCACTAAATTGTGATAGCTTTGATGATTATGTCAAAACATATAACCCTGACATAGTTATGTTCGATAGATTCATGATGGAAGAGCAGTTTGGATGGAGAGTAGAAAAAAACTCTCCTAATGCTTTAAAGATTCTAGATACAGAAGATTTACAGTGCTTACGCCATGCACGGCATCAAGCACATAAAGCAAATCGTAATATGAGTCAAACCGACCTTTTTTCTGACCTAGCCAAACGTGAAATAGCAGCCATTCTACGTTGTGACATTTCACTTATTATCTCTAGTTTTGAGATGAAACTCCTAACTGAAACATTTAAGGTAGACTCCTCTCTTCTGCACTATCTTCCATTTATGGTTAACCTAGAAGAACTTCCTACAAAAACAAAACCGTTTTCAGAGCGTCAACACTTTATGACCATAGGTAATTTTCGTCATGCACCAAACTGGGATGTTGTTTTACATTTACAAGAGATTTGGGTAAAAATTAGAAAGCAACTTCCAAAAGCAGAACTACATATTTATGGCTCATACCCACCACCAAAAGCCACTGCTCTACACAACCCTAAAAAAGGTTTTTTTATTAAAGGTTGGGCAAACTCAGCTCATGAAGTTATGGAAAATTCACGTGTATGTTTAGCACCCATAAGATTTGGTGCAGGTATAAAAGGAAAACTTTTAGATGCCATGATAATGCAGACACCAAGCATTACAAGCTCACTAGGTTCTGAAGGCATGCACAAACAAGAGCCTTGGGCTGGTATAATTGCTGATAATATAGATGATTTCGTAAAAGCAGCAGTTAAACTCTATACCGATGAAGAGGCATGGAATAAAGCTCAAGAGAATGGAACAAACCTTCTACCTAGCAGATACGATAGTAAAATTTTAGGTCAACACCTAATAAAAAAAATAACCAAAATCCAAGAAAACTTAGAACAACATCGTCTAAACAACTTCATAGGAGCCATGTTAAAACATCACTCCATGATGAGTACCAAATATATGTCTCAATGGATT
>JALUKQ010000146.1 GCA_027056485.1 Campylobacteraceae bacterium
TGATGGTAAATTTAGGAACTATTTTGACTGAGTCTACATTTTCAATATCTAAGCTTTGAGAGTTTGCTCCTAACCAAAGGGTGGCACTGTAGGCTTTTGGTGTCTTTTTTAGATATTGAAAAAGTTTTGGGTATTGACCTGTGGCAACTATAAGACAGCCTGTTGCAAAGGGGTCAAGTGTTCCTGAAAAACCTACTTTTTTAGTATTGTACTTTTTTTTTACATAACCCATATAACCGTTAGAGGAACGGAAAATTGGTTTGTTTACTACAAATAATCTGTTCATCTATACAGACTGAACAAAAGAGCTTAAAATCTCCCTTTTGCTTCCACCAAAGTTGATTTTTAGTTTATATTCTCTTCCTGATTTGGTTGAGCTTTGTACTCTTCCGATTCCAAAAATTTTATGTTTGACTAAGTCACCTTTTTTGAAACTAGGTGCTTTGGTGATTTTGAGTGATTCACCTTGAATAAGTCCTGCTTCTGAAAGGAAACGGCTTTTATCTATACGTTTTCTTTGACCTTTATAGAAACGACTATCTACATAACAAAGTGTTAGGTCAGATTTGGCACGTGTAATGGCAACATAACCTAAGCGACGCTCCTCTTCCATGTTGCATCCATCACCTAAAAGAGGGAAAAATTCTTCTTCTAAACCTATAACATATAAGTGTTCAAACTCTAAACCTTTTGAAGCATGTATACTCATAATAGTAATGGCATTTTCATCGAGCTGGTCTTGTTCACTCTGAAGAGAGATATCATTTAAAAATACATCTAGTGTTAAGTCAGGTTTTTTTACAATAGCTTCTCTAAAGTACCCATAAAACTCATCGATATTTAGTACTCTCTCTTGACCTTCTGGAGTGGAAGCATAGAAATTTTTCATACCTATAAGCTCTTCAAATAGTTCAATGAAATTGTAAAGTGAATGTTCTATTTCATTTCGTAAGGTCTCAATATATTCCACAAACTCTTTAAGTGATGCAGCAGCTTTTTTACTGACTATGGTAGAGAGTTCGGCTAAATCTTTCTCTTGTATAAGAGAGAAGATGGAGTATCTGTTTTCAAAAGCAGCTTTTTTTAGTTTATCTACTGTTACTTTCCCTATGGCACGTTTTGGCTTATTGACAACACGTTCTAAAGAGAAGTCATCATGTGGGTTAGAGAATAGTCTAAAGTAGGAGATAATATCTTTTATCTCTGCTCTATCATAAAAACGCATACCTCCTAAAAGTTTAAAGGGAAGACCCTCTTTTGTAAAGCCCTCTTCAAGTGAGCGTGAAAGGGCATTGATTCGGTAAAGAACAGCAATTTCATCTGAAGATACACCTTTTGCAAGTAATACTTTCACCTCTTTTGCAATAGCACGTGACTCCAACGACTCATCCAACGAATGAAAAACTTTAACGGCTATTCCATCACCTTTATGAGAAGTAAGCTTTTTACCTATACGTTGGCTATTATGTTCTATAAGTTCATTGGCAGCTTTAAGTATGGGGCTTGTTGAACGATAATTGGTTTCAAGTTTGACTGTTTTTGTATTTTTGAACTGTTCTGAAAACTCTAATATATTACGAATATTTGCCCCACGCCAACCATAGATACTCTGGTCATCATCACCTACAACACAGAGGTTGCTATGTTCTGAAGCCAAAAGTTCTAAGAGCTTAAACTGTAGCTCATTGGTATCTTGGTACTCATCAACCATGATGTACTGGTAACGGTTAGAAGTCTCTTTTCTAAGCTCTTTATCTTGCTCTAATATTTGATAAGTAAGCATAAGCAGGTCATCAAAATCTACTAAATTATTTTCTGTAATTTCTGTCTCATAAGCTTTATAAATAATAGCTATTTTTTTATAGTCAGGAAGTTCTGCTTTTTTTATAATCTCATCTGCATTTAAAAGAGTGTTCTTATATTTGGAAATCTCAGAGTTTATAAAAGCAATGTTTAGCTCTACTTTATGCTCTTTTGCAATACGTTTAATAATACGTTTTTTATCATCAGAATCAATAATAACAAAGTTATTGGCACGTCCAAGCTTTTCAATATGAAATTTTAAAAATAGAAGACCAAATTTATGAAAAGTACAAAGAAGTGGCATAGAAGATGTTTTATGGGTTATGAGTGCATTAGCACGTTCACGCATCTCTTTTGCTGCTTTATTAGTAAAAGTTAAGGTTAGTGTATTTTGTGGGTCAATTCCTACTTCAGAGATAAGATATGCTAATCTTGTGGTTAAAGTTTTTGTTTTCCCACTACCAGCTCCTGCTAAAATAAGTTGGGGTCCATCAATATGTTTTACTGCTTCACGTTGTGCGTCATTTAGGGCTTCTAGTACTTTTCTCATACTTGATTATAACACTTTATATATTAATTTTTAATATATAGTGTTTAATCATAAAAAAATAATAAGTCTAAATTATATTTTAATCCAAAGATATTTGTTAAACTTATGAAGAAGTTTAAATATTATTAGATATAATAATTTTAATAAAGATTATAAGGGAATGTAATGTTAAAAGATTTTGTAAAGATGGAGACGTTTTTAACGGTCGCACGTGAACGGAGTTTTTCGAAGGCATCAGCCAAGTTGGGGATATCTCAACCAGCTGTAACACAACAGATTAAGTATATTGAAAACTATCTTGAAGCAAAAATTATAGATAGAAAGAAAAATGGTATTAAGCTTACTCCAGAAGGAGATGAGCTTTATAAAGTGGTGACTCAACTTGAAAAGTCTATTATGTCTCTTGAAAAAGATGTTTTGAAAATTATTAAAAAAGAGATGACTTTCAGATTGGCTGCTTCTTATACTATTGGTTCTTATGTTATTCCTGGTGAATGTCTTAATAGTATTGGTGAGAGTATTGGAAATGATGTTACTCTTAGTATTGATACAACCGATAAAATTATTCAAGGTTTAAAAGATAGAAAGTTTGATGTAGGACTGATAGAATCTCCACTTTTTGATGATGATTTGATATATAGAGAGTGGTTTGATGATGAGTTGGTAATTTTTTCTAATACTCTTTTACCTAAAACCGTTAATACTGAAGAGCTTTATGAATATAGATGGGTCTGTCGTGAAGAGGGTTCACATACAAGAAAGTTAATATCTGAAGTTTTTGAAGAGCTTGGTGTTTCGTGTAAGAGTTTTAATGTTTTATCGGAAGTGAGTAATACAACGGCTGCCTTACAGAGTGTAAAACGTGCTAAAAAAGATTCAGATCAGCCTGTTGTTTCAGTGATTTCTAAACATGCTATTGCAGAAGAGGTAAAACGTGGAGAACTTTTTGAGTCTAGAATTTATGGTTTTACTATGAGTCGTAAGTTTTATATTGTGTATACCAAAGATAATAAAAACAACGTATTTATTGATAATGTGGTTAATTACATTATTACAGGAAAATGTTAATGTTACCTCTTCTTCTTTTTTAGAAGCTTTGCATTTTCTGGGTTGTTTAAAAGGGCATTCATAGAGTTCTCTTCATCTTCAATCTCTTCCTCTACTTCTTTTATGGGAGAAGAGGGTGCAATATTTATTAAAATTGGATACTCTCCCACAAACATTTGTCTTATCGAAGTTATTGGGATTTGTACTAATGCACCTATATTTTCTGGTCCAAATCCTGCTTCAAAGGAGAGATACTCATCCTCTAGTGATGCTGATTCGAAAGAGTAATTTGCCAACATAAAAAGAGTGACTTCAGGGAGAGAATGATAAATTTCTTTAGGTAAAATAGGTTCGAAATTTACTGCTGATATCTCACAGGCTACAGAAAATTCTTGGTTGCTACTAAATAGATATTTAATAGTTTTTAAGATATGTTTTTTCATAAGTGTTTTAAACTCTTGTGTCTCTAAGGCTTTATATGGCATTTTCATTTCTCTTTAATATTAATAGACTTTTGTATTTGGAATCCTATCATAGCATTCATTAAGGCAAAGTGTGAATAGCTTTTAATATCTTTACTTTTAATATTTTTAAGTATTAGGAACTCTTCTGAGAGAAGTTTTGTTCTCATGGTACCTTCTAATAGAGGTTCGAGAGGCGTAACCCATTGCTTCCCATCATAAAAAGCGATGTTAGCAATAGTCGTATCAGTTAAAAATCCATTTTTTTCAATAATAACTTCATCATATGAGTTCTCTAAGAGGCTAGTTAGTTCTTCTCTATTGCTATATTTATACTTATAGTCAATATTACTTTGAATGATTTTTAAAGAGGTTATTTTTTTAGGAGAGTAGGGAATATACTCTACAGAGTTTACCTCGTTGTCATAAAGAATACGACAACGATAGAGACCTTTTTTAGGTGGCTCTATAAACTCTTCAAGGTTCAAAACGCTCTTCTCTCCAAAGAGTTCAAGTCGGCTTTGGTTACAACGTCTGTTGTGCCACTCTATATTGTGTACTTTTCCATTTTCTATTTTGATGGTCTCTAGTAGCTCTTTTTTTAGCACATTTTACTCAAATAAATCTGTAGATAAGTAACGTTCAGCCGTATCACAAAGAATGGTTACAATGACTTTTCCTTGGTTCTCTGGGCGTGAAGCCAGTTCAAATGCAGCAGCGACATTAGCTCCAGCAGAGATACCAACCAGCAGACCTTCTGTTTTTGCAATTTCTCTTGCCATTTCAAAGGCTTTTTCATCCTCTATAGTAATGACTTCATCATAAATCTCTTGATTTAGAATTTGAGGTATAAAACCTGCTCCAATTCCTTGGATTTTATGAGGGCTTCCTGAGCCTCCTGAGAGAACAGAAGAGTTACTAGGCTCTACAGCTACAGCTTTAAGACTAGGAATGTTCTCTTTTAGAACTTCAGACGTTCCCGTAAGTGTTCCACCTGTTCCGACTGCTGCTACAAAGTAGTCTACATTGTTATTTGTATCTTCTAAAATTTCTAAAGCAGTTGTTCTTCTATGTATAGCAGGATTATCAGGGTTATTAAACTGTTGCAGTACAAAACCACCTAACTCTTTAGCCAGACTTTCAGCTTTTGCTATGGAGCCATTCATTCCCTCTTTAGCAGGAGTTAAAACTATCTCTGCTCCTAAATGAATAAGTAGTTTACGACGTTCAATACTCATCGAGTCAGGCATGGTTAAAATAAGTTTTAGACCTTTGGCTGCACAGATAGCAGCTAAGCCTATACCTGTATTTCCTGATGTAGGCTCTATAATGGTTGAGTCTTTATCTATTTTTCCAGATTTTAATGCTTCATTTACCATGTTCAGAGCAATTCTGTCTTTAACCGATGAAGTAGGGTTCATAAACTCACACTTTGCTAAAATGGTAGCTCCTGAAAGTTCAGAGAGTTTGTTGAGTTTAACTAACGGTGTGTTTCCGATAAGGTCTTCTATGTTGTTTGCTATCATCTATTTCCCTTGATATATTTATACGATGCTATAAGCGATGGTTTCACCTGCATACATAGGAACCACTGTACCATAAATAGCAGGGACTACAAAAGGTTTTTTCTCTAAAGTGATGCTTTTTTCAGGAACGGTAATATTTGTATAGATTTTTTGAGCATTTCCAGAGATAAACGCTTGAAGATTCTCAAGGTTAGAGTGTTCCATAAAAAGCTCTGTTAAAACTTGCACAGCTATAGGAGAAGTAAATACACCAGCAGCACATCCACAGTTTTCTTTCGCATGTTGAGGGTGTGGAGCTGAGTCAGAACCAAACATCACTTTAGAGTGACCCTCTAAGGCGACCTTACGTAAAGCCTCTCTGTCTTCTGGTCTTTTGGCAATAGGTTTACAAAAAAGATGAGGTTGAAGCATTCCTCCTGCTACATCATCAAGAGTAATGAGTAGATGATGAAGCGTAATGGTCGCATACAGGTTCTCAAACTTATCAAGAGCCTCTACAGATGCTTTGGTAGTGATATGCTCCATAATAATTTTGAGTTTAGGAAAGTTGGTTGCCAACATCTCATAAATAGATACAAATTCAGCTTCTCTATCCATCACAAAACCATTGGTCTCACCATGAACACAAAGTGGAATGTTAAGTTCTGCCATAGCATCAAGAGTAGGGCGAAGTTCATCTACATCAAACCCACTTAAACCACCTTCTGAGTTAGTTGTTATACCAGCTGGGTAAAGCTTTATAGCTATTAGTTCATCTTTTACAGATTCTAAAAACTCTTTGGTGTAGGTAGGTTTAAAAAAGAGTGTCATATAAGAAGTAAAGGTATCATCACCTATAGCAGAGTTAATTCGCTCTTTATACGCTAACAATGCCTCTTTTGTATCAACAGGAGGTACAAGATTGGGCATAATAACAGCTCCTGCAAAGTCTCTTGAGCTAAGAGGAGCAACGGTTTTAAGCATTGCTTCATCACGTAGGTGTAAGTGCATATCGAGGGGAGAGTTTAGGGTTATAGACATAGGTTAGTCTCCTGTATTAAAATTGCTGTATTTTACCGATTGTTAGCTTGAAAGTAGGGTGAGGGGTTTGTTAAAAGGTTTAAGTAATTTGTCTGAAATTTGGGTAGCACATTATAATATTTTTACTCTTTTGATGGATTAAGAGAATAAATATATAAAATAGTATATACTATAATATATAAGGAGTTAAAAGTTATGTACAGTTTAGAACAATTAGAAAAGCAACAAATTGGATTACGTCTGCCTCAATACCTCATAGATGATATTGACGAATTTACTAAACAGTTCTCTGTTAATCGTACCGATATTGTTATTGAGGCTCTTAGGTCATATATACAAGAACAAAAAGAAAAATTTCTTTTTGAAAAAGAGCTTTTGAGTCGTGTTTCTGATATAAAAAACAAAAAAGTAAAAGTACTTACTCGCTCTGAGGTATTTGATGGGATACAGTGAAAGTTTTCACCCTAAATTTAAATCTGATTTAAAGAAAATAGACAAGTCAGTTGCTAAAGAGATAAAAGATAAACACTTAGACATTATTTTAGAAAATCCAATGGAAGCAGATAGATTAAAAGGTAAACTCTCCCATTTTCACTCTTATCATTTTCAAAAAAATGGTACACAGTATCGTATCGCCTACGAAATACTAGAAGAAGATGAAATTATATTTCATTATATGGTCGCTACAAGGGAAAATTTTTATAAAAAATTAGACAATAGGATTTAGTTTGTTTGTATTGCTTTTGTGTATCTGATTTTATAAATCAAAAGATAGATTAGCAAATGCTCCTTCAACGCTTAATGCATTCTTATAGCGTGAAGAGAGTACTCGTACATTTTTAGTTTGCATGTCACATATAGTAATGCGAAAGCTTACGCCCATTTGTGGCTCGGTGATGCAGATGATCTTTCCTTCATACTCTCGTGTGGCATGGATGATGCCTTGTAGTTTTGGAAAAAAATATTTGGGGTAACTTAGTGGTGTAATTTCAACAATCTTAATATGCTCTTTTTTTTCAAGGCTATCCAATATAAGCTGTGCATCTTCCATAGTCTCAAACTGTACGCACCAATCATCAAAAACTTTATTGAAATGTTTTAAATCTTCATCTAAAAAACCTCCAACAAGTGATTGTAAAGCAAAAATTCCCATGTGCGTTATCCTTTATTTTAAAGGCAGAATATTAGCATAGTTTTTTTAATATAATTATTTGTTTATACGCTAATAGTTTCAATAAGCCTCATAATCTTTAATAACATAAAAACGACTCTTCTCTTTAGGAACAAACCAATATTTTATTTTTGGTCGTTTTGTTGCTAAACATAGAAGCTTTGGAGGGGTATATTTCATAACAGGATAGTCTATTCCTCCTTCAAAAAGCTGATTACAACGTAAAATCCTTAGACCACTTTGAGCAAAGGCTTTGTGAGGGACATTAAGCTCAAATTGCCACTTTGCATACTCTGAACAGGTGGGGTAGTAGCGACAACTTGCTGGTAGTAGTTTGGAGATGTACTGGTACGCATGTAGTGGAGCAAGGTAAAACTTTTTATGATTTGGCATTTAGTGCCTCACTATAGTGAATTTTAATTTTTCTCATTTTATAACTTTACCATTTTGTACTACATAAGAGTCAGACATATTAACAGCATGGTATATGGTTGTGCCATATTTTTTACTATAGTACTGTAGTAGTATTTTTTGTTGGGTCGGCTCTATAGATGGGGTTAGCCAGCCATTGTTGGTTAGAACTATCATGTTTTTAGGTTTTCCTTCATAGAGTTTTTCAGAGGTTGCTTCAAAACAAATAGCATTTCTATAGGTAATACCATCTACAGTATAGTCTGTAAAGTCAGCTGAGGCGACATAGTCTGGAGCCCCATCAAAAAAGAGTTCATTTATCCATTTTCCCATAAAGTCAGGTAGTGGGTTTTCTTCTCCAAAAGGAACCAGTTTTACCTTATTGGCGATAGTATAGGCAGCATTTTGAAAAATATAAGTTGAGTTGCGTGGAATTTCATTTTCCCAATATAATGCACCGATTACTATGGTGATTTTAGTAGAGTCACTTTGAAGTCTTTGCATAATCATAGGTTGCGTATTTAAAAATATTGGTAAGACAGACTCTGGAAAAACTATAATCTTTTTTTTCTCTTCAATCGCTCTGTTTATGGCTATTAATACATTGTCAATCTGACTGTTTCTTAATTTTGCATTCCATTTATCTTTTACATTTACATGTGTACCATGTAGTTGAAGTAGAGGGTTTATGGTTGATTTTTCTTGAAAATGATTGGCATAGGGGTAGGAAAGAAGAGTGATAAAAAGGTAGAGTAGCTGTTTTTTATAAATAGTTAGGGCTAAGGCAAGTAGTATTAATGCAAACTGCCATTTTTCTACGCCTAAATAGCTATTTGTAAACATAAGTTCTGGTTTAAACCAGTCAAACCCAAAAGGGTGAATATATGATAAAATTAGTAAAATCAATACCTTTGTCCCCAAGTTAAACCCCGTAGGGGCAGACCAATGTCTCTGTCCTTGCTTCACATTTAAAATATGTCCAATAAATTGAGTTACAGTGATGGTAACATAAAAAATAGCCATATAAATAAGCCCAAGAATAAAAATAGGAATAGGTATAGCCCAAGCCATGTCGTAATTTTTGAAGCTAATTCCTATCCACCAGAACCATAAAACACCTATGAAAAAACCTGTCCAAATCCATGTTTTTTTGTCTGCTAGAAGTAGGAGATATAGGGTGGCAAGTCCCAAAATAGTATTAATTAGGTTGTTGACCAAACCAAACCAATCTAAGTAGATAGCCCCAGTACTTAAAAGGGCTATCAAAAAGCCTTCTGTTATCTTCTTAATGTTAAAATACTCGCTAATTTTTATATATAAACTCAAAGGATTCCCTTATGGAACAAGTAGCACAATTTTTACCACTTATTTTTTTATTTGGTATTTTTTACTTTTTAATCATTCGACCTCAACAAAAACAACAGAAAGAGCATAATGCGATGTTGGAGTCACTTACTAAAGGTGATAAGATTCTTACATCTGGTGGTCTTTATGCTGAAATAGTTAAAGTTGAAGAGGATTTTATCAAAATCAAACTGAACGATACATCAATTGTTAAATTAGACAAGGCTTTTGTTAACCGAAAGGTAGAAGCGTAAGCGATGGGAAAATTAAATTATAGAGTTGTTATATTTTTCTTTGCATTTTTATTTGGAGTAGTTTTTTCTATTCCATCCTTGGTGCAGAGTGAAGATAGTAATACAACTGGTAAAAAAATCACTCTTGGATTGGATTTACAAGGTGGACTTCATATGTTGCTATCTGTCAAAACAGAAGTTGCACTTGAATCGAAATTGAAGTCTATTGGTACAACTATTAAATATAATTTAGAAGATGAAGATATTGTTTTTGAAGACTTGAAAATAACTGATAACAAAGTCGTCTTTGAACTTTTAGATAAAGATGATATTCCTAAAGTAGATAAACTTTTATTAGATGAATTTAAAGAAGTATCTGTTAAAAAAGATAATCTACTTTATGAAATGACACTAAGTCCTGAGTTGGCTAAAAAGACAGAACAGAATGCTATTGACCAAGCTGTTGATACCATTAGAACTCGTTTAAATATGTTTGGATTGGCTGAACCAACTGTTGCAAAGCAGGGTAAAGATAAAATCTTGGTAGAAGTTCCAGGAATTAAAACAGCAGAAGATGAACAACGTATACGAGCATTAATTGCTAAAGCTGCACATTTACAAATGATGGCTGTTGATGAAGACAGATTTAATCGTCTTTATAGCATGACAGATGCAGAGGCTAAGCAGTATGGTGATGTTATACTGCCAGATGTAGCAGACAATCGTACAAAGTATCTTCTCTACTCTATTCCTATTTTAGATGGTTCTATGTTAACTGATGCACAAGTCGGATATGAAAAAAATAGTAATAGACCACTTATTAATTTCTCTCTAAATGGACAAGGTGCAAAGATTTTTGGTGACTTTACTGAAAAAGCAGCTCCAACAAAAGCTAGAATGGCTGTGGTATTAGATAGTCAAGTCTATACAGCACCACATGTTCAGACTAGAATTGGTGGTGGGCAAGTACAGATAACTGGAAACTTTACACCAGAAGAGGCACACGATGTTGCTATTGCTTTACGTTCAGGTGCTTTACTAGCTCCAGTTCAGGTTGAAGAGAAAAGAAGTGTTGGTCCTAGTCTTGGTGCTGACAATATTAAAGCTGCTTCTATTGCGTTAGTATTTGGTTTTGTATTGGTTGTTATCTTTATGGTACTCTATTATGGAATGGCAGGAGTAATTGCCAATGCAGCATTGATTGCTAACTTATTCTTACTTTTAGCCATTATGTCACTTGCAGGGGCAACTTTAACTCTTCCTGGTATGGCAGGTATTGTACTGACTGTTGGTATGGCTGTCGATGCAAACGTTATTATCAATGAGCGTATTCGTGAGCTACTTCATCAAGGTAGCTCTATTACCAAAGCGATTGAGCAGGGTTACAACAATGCCTTCACTGCTATTTGGGATGCAAACGTTACCACACTTATTGCAGCAGTGGTACTCTTTGCTTATGGAACAGGTCCTATTAAAGGTTTTGCCTTGACCATGAGTATTGGTATTTTGGCTTCAATGTTAACAGCAATTTTAGGAACACATGGAATTTACCAGTGGATACTTCCTAAGATAGATAAAAATAGACTAAACTTTTGGTTTGGAATTAAACAGAGTAAAGGAGCTAAATAATGGAAGTATTTAGACATGACCAGCCCATTATAGGCTTTATGAAAAATGCAAAAAAAGTAGGAGTTTTTTCTATTTTAATGATTGTGGCTTCCATTGTACTTATTGCAACGAAAGGACTTAATTATGGTATTGACTTCGCAGGTGGTACCATTGTTCAAGTACAATATGAGGGTAAAGCTCCTATTGATAAGGTTAGAGATGCTCTCTCTAAAGTTAAAGCTTATGAGGGTGCAACAGTTACTTTTTTTGGTTCTGATAGTGAAATTGCAATTCGTACTAAAAGCACAAGTAAAAGTGTTGACTCTGATGTGAGTGATAAGATGAGAAAAATCTTAGAGGGTACAGGTAGTTTTAAAGTTAGAGGTGTAGATATGGTAGGCCCTGCCGTTGGAGATGAACTTCGTACAAAAGGTCTTATGGCGATGCTTCTTTCTATTGCTGGAATTCTAATCTATATCTCCTTTAGATTTGAGTGGCGTTTTGCCTTGGCTTCAGTTATAGCATTGATTCACGATGTTACTATTGCAACAGGAGCCTTAGCCTTGACTCAAATAGATGTTAACTTACCTATTTTAGCAGCTATCTTAACTATTTTAGGGTACTCACTAAACGATACAGTTATTGTCTTTGACCGTATTAGAGAGGGAATAAGAACCATAAAATCAACCGATTTAGGTGATGTAATTGATGAGTCAGTTACACGTACTCTTTCACGTACAACGTTGACTTCATTAACAACATTTTTTGTTGTCTTGACCCTTTACCTTTTTGGTGGAGAGGCACTTAAAGGTTTCTCATTTACACTTTTAGTGGGTGTTGTTGTGGGTACTTACTCTTCTATCTTTGTGGCTTCTCCAATCTTGATGTGGCTAAACTTCTCTATTTCAGAGTTTAGAGCAAATGAAGCAGCTAAAGCAAAGCGTGAAAAAGAGAAAGAAAAACAGCGTGCCATGTACGAACAAGGTACAATGTAAGGAACATTTACGTAGGGTGTAGTCCCTGACTACACCTTCTTTCGTGTTAAATAAATCTACTATAAAATAATTTTTTACTTTAAAGGAGTATTGTTATGAATTGGGGTAAAGTTTTTTATATCTTTTTTACATTAATGTCTTTAACAACATCAGTTTCATTTCTTTTTGAACCATCTGTTATAGCTCTTTTTGCAGCAGCAAGTATTAATATGATATCGAGTCTTCTTAAGCTTGGGGTACGTAACTTACTCTCAGCAGAGCTTTTGGCAGGATCATTGGTGGCTGACTTACACTTACTACCAGCATTTTTAATGTTTCAATTTGGTACAACAGGAACACATACAGAGCTTATTATGGGATTAGTCGCAGGTGCGATTATTGCTAACCTTTATACTATTATTATATCGATTATAGAGAGTGCTAAGACAAAAGAAGAGTTTTAAAAAAAATAGATTATAAAGAAGAGTTATAGAGGGATAAGAACCTCTATAATTTAATGTCCATACCTTCTTTGTCTAACAGCTTTAGCTAAATGGTGTACAGCCATTCCGTATAGTTCACTATGATTATAAGTAGTTATAACTCTAAAGTTATGTGTCCCCATCCAAAGTTCATCATGTGCGTATCTTGGAAGCTTTATCAGTGAAACAGCTCCGTTAAAGTGAAGTCTTTGTCTAGGAGTAATGTGGTGTCTCTTTCTTAGGGTATATTGAGAATATTTTGTTTTATATCCGGTCTTTAATCTTTTAAATCGATTGCCTCTATATTTTGCTCTAACTGCAACTGTTTTTAGTGAACGATTCCAACCATTACGTGCAAAGTAGTTGGCTATAGAACCAATAGCGTCTTCTGCATTCCATAAGTCGATTACACCATCATTATTAAAATCAACAGCAAAGTCAAGATAAGAGCTAGGAATAAACTGACCATAACCCATGGCACCAGCACTTGAACCCATTAACTCTTCGGGTTGTAAATTTGCCTTTCTAGTCATAATAAGAAACTTCTCTAATTGGTCAGTATAGAAACCTTCTCTTCTATCTCCTGTCATACTTTTGGTAGTAAGGACATCAATGACTCTTTTCTTTCCAAAGTTAACACCATAAGCTGTTTCTATTCCAATAATCCCCATAATATATTCTGGAAGTACACCATATACCTCATAAGCACGGTTAAGTGTATCCTTATGTTCCTCCCAAAATGCTAGACCTCTTTGAATATTTCTCTCATAGATAAACATGTTTTTATATCTATCCCATGTTCCCATTCGGTTGGTACTTATACTACGACCTCTTCTTCTCTCATAAACCGGTGTAGGCATTAATCTGGTGTCTTTTGCCCCTGAAAAAAGTTGGTTAAGGGTTGTCTCATCAAATCCATGTTCTAAAACCATACGTTGTATGAAATCTTGAAGTTTATAGTTTCCTACAAAATCCCCAGAGACTCCATTGCCAATATTTTGAGTTGTAAGTATGGGTTCTGAAATAATATTACTATCTACTTGTGTTGTAATATTTGATTCTATATTTTCTTTATTAATTTTTTGTGAACTACATGCGGTAAGTAGGAGTATAGAGAGTGAGAGGCTAATTGTTTTTAAAGTCATATTTTATTCCTGAGTATTATTGTCTATTACTTATTATAATGATTATGTATGAAATAAATATTAATATATATAAAAATAATAGGGATATTTTTCTTAATTGAATAGTTTAAGGTAGAGAGAGATTTTTTCTGTTTTATTTTATGTTTTATCTATTTATTTCTAATCTATTGTGTTGTTTTAGCAAGCTTTTTAGCTCTAAACACTCCATATGATTTAATTGGCTATAATTCGCATAATTTTTAGCCAATGGAGCAGATAGTATGAGTTACAGTCCAAGTGATATAGAGAGTAAATGGCAGACAAAATGGAGTGAGCAGCAGGCATTTGAGCCTCTTGATGATAAGAGTTTAGAGAAGAAATATATTTTAAGTATGTTTCCTTTCCCAAGTGGGCGTTTACATATGGGGCATGTTCGTAATTACAGTATTGGTGATGCTATGGCACGTTATTACCGTAAACAGAACTACAATGTACTTCATCCAATTGGTTGGGATGCCTTTGGTATGCCTGCTGAAAATGCTGCCATTAAACATGGAAGACACCCTAAAGATTGGACGTATTCAAACATTGCATACATGAGAAAAGAGCTTAAAACTTTGGGGCTTTCATTCTCAGAAACACGTGAGTTTGCAACCTGTGATGAGTTGTATACTAAATGGGAACAAGAGTTCATTATTAAGATGTTTGAAGAGAAGCTTCTTTATCGTGAATCTACCACAGTTAACTGGTGTGAAGAGTGTCATACTGTTTTGGCAAATGAACAAGTAGAAGAGGGTTGTTGTTGGCGTTGTGACAATGAAGTAGAACTTAAAGAGATGCCAGGATATTACTTAGACATTAAAAAGTATGCTGATGAATTACTTGATGATTTAAAACTATTAGAGGGGAAATGGCCCTCACAAGTTTTAGCGATGCAGAGTAACTGGATAGGTAAGTCGCAAGGTTTAGAGTTTTCGTTTAAGCTTTCAGACTCTTCAAAAGAGAAGTTAGAGAATAAGTTTGAAGGTTTTGAGGTCTTTACCACCCGTCCTGATACTATTTATGGGGTGACTTATACAGCGTTAGCTCCTGAACACCCAATTGTAAAAGCCTTAATGAAATATGAGCTTTTAGACGCAGAGGTAATAGAAAAAATCACAGCCATTTCAAACATGACTGAAGTTGAAAGAGCCAAAGCAGGAAAAGAGGGGTTTGACTTAGGTATTACGGTTATTCACCCACTTACCAACGAAGAGATTCCTGTTTGGATGGCAAACTTTGTACTTGCATCGTATGGTGGTGGGGCTGTTATGTCTGTACCAACACATGATGAGCGTGATTTTGAGTTTGCTACGCAATACAACTTACCTCTAAAGTATGTCATCGAAGGTGGAGAAGAGGGTGAAGCTTATACAGGTGAGGGAAAACTTATTAACTCCGATGAGTTAAATGGCATTAAAAACAGTGAAGCCAAAGTAGCTGTTATTAAACTCTTTGAAGAGAAAAACTTAGGAAAAGGAACCACTAACTATAAGTTAAGAAATTGGGGAATCTCTCGTCAACGTTACTGGGGAGCTCCTATTCCTTTTGTGCATTGTGAGAGTTGTGGGCTTGTGCCTGAAAAGGTAGAAAACTTACCCATCGCTCTTCCTGAAGATGTAGAGATAACAGGTGAGGGTAACCCACTAGAGAACCACCCAACATGGTCAACTTGTGCTTGTCCAAAATGTGGAAGCGATGCAAAACGTGAGACCGATACGCTAGATACCTTCGTACAGTCAAGCTGGTACCAATTCCGTTACGCAACCGACCCTAAAAAATGGAATGAGTGTGGAATTGACAAAGATGATGTAAACTACTGGCTAGGTGTTGACCAGTATATCGGTGGAATAGAACACGCCATTTTACACTTGCTTTATGCACGTTTCTTTACCAAAGCCTTAAGAGATCTAGGCTTCATAGAGGACTTAAAAGAACCATTTGAAAACTTGCTAACCCAAGGTATGGTACTTATGGACGGAGCAAAAATGTCTAAGTCAAAAGGAAACACCGTTGACCCTGACGCTCTCATAGAAAAATATGGAGCAGACACAGCAAGACTCTTTACACTGTTCGCTGCACCACCACAAAAAGAGCTAGAGTGGAACGACTCAGCTGTTGAGGGTGCGTTTAGATTTATCAAAAAGCTTTATGACCGTAAATCAAAAGTAACGTCTAATGAGATGCCAAGCATTGACCAAAGCTCATTAAATAAAGAAGAAAAAATAGCCCGTGCTAAAATATATGAAGCTCTTAAAAAGTCAGTAGATGTTTATGAAAAAACATTTGCTTTTAACACACTTATTGCTTCTTGTATGGAAGCATTAAATGCCCTAGACAAACAACAAAATGAACAAGTTTGGACAGAAGGTCTTTATATCATTACTCATTTACTGGAGCCTATTATTCCTCATGTTTGTGCTGAGCTAAGTGAAGAACTTTTTAAGTCTAAAAACTTAACAAGTGGTAAAATAGAAATTTTAGAAGAAGTTTTTGTTCAAGACAGCATTACGTTAGGTGTGGCTGTTAATGGTAAAAGAAGAGCTGAGATAGAAGTAGATGCAGGAGCTTCCAAAGAAGAGATTATTGCCATGGCAAAAGAGAGCATCGCTAAATGGTTAGAGGGAAAAAATGTTGTTAAAGAGATTTTAGTTCCTAAGAAAATGGTAAATTTAGTGGTTAAATAGTATCAAGCATTGATATGGCTTTTGTCTAAATATAAAACAAATGGGAAATTATAAATGAAAAAATTATTGACTATTCACTATTTACTATTTACGTTAATAGTAGTAACACTACTGTTAACATCTTGTGGTTATAAACCATCTTCTCACTATACAAAGAAAATAGTAGGTGAAAAAGTCTATACAGAAGTTAAAGTTTCACTCTCTGATCCTGAAAATGCTGTGTTGATTAAAGATGCTTTAAACAAAGCACTCTATTCACGTTTGAAAAGTAAAGCAACACGTAAAAAAAATGCAGACAGTAGTATTTATGTAGCCTATGATAACATTCATTTTATGCCACTTCAGTATAACAAAAATGGCTATGTTGTTTATTATCAAGCTCGGATAACTTTAGGATTTACATTTGTAAAGGGTAAAGTTAAAGAGAAGCGTCAAATAGTTGGGCGTTATGAGTTTCCTATTCGACCTTCGGCTATTATCTCCAATGATTTACGATTTAAAGCCATAGAGAATGGTTCCATTAAGGCACTTGACCAATTTATAGCATATCTCTCTGCTAAAGGATTTTTAAGAGATGCTCAGTAGTCCATCGTTTGAAGCGTTTATAACAGATAAACCTCTTTACTATAAAGAGATAGACCATGAGCGTGTACATAAGGCTTATGCACTACTTAAACCTCATATAGAACAACCTTTAACCATTCATGTAGTGGGAACCAATGGAAAGGGAAGTACAGGTCGAATTATGGCGATTCTTTTGCATGAAGCAGGAAAAAGAGTAGGGCATTTTTCTTCACCTCATATTATGAAGTTTAATGAGCGTATTTGGTTAGAGGGCAAAGATAGCTCTGATGAGGAGTTAGAAGAGGCTCATGCAAAACTTTATACTATTTTAGGTCAAGAGATGTCAGAGAGCTTGAGTTATTTTGAGTATACTACTCTTTTAGCCTTTGTAGCAATGGAAAAGTTAGATGTAATAGTACTTGAAGCTGGTTTAGGTGGAGAGTTTGATGCCACGAATGTTTGCTCTAAAGTACTCTCTGTAATTACTCCTATAGGGCTTGACCATCAAGATTTTTTGGGTGATAACATAGAGAGCATAGCAAAGACAAAACTGAAATCCATAGGTAAAAAAGCTCTTTTAGGGTTACAGGTTTATGATGAAGTTTATGATATTGCTGATGAAATAGCAAAAGAGAAAGGAGCTGTGATATCTAGAGTAGAAAAAGCACCTTTTACTCATTTATTAGAGATTACCGAAGCTTTGTGTTGGGCTGATTATCTTTATGAAAATGCTAAGTTAGCAAGCAAAGCTTTAGATATTTTATCTTTGCCATATAGATTAGAATCATTAAAAGAGGTTAAAATATTTGGTCGATTTTACCCATTACTCCCAAACGTAACCATAGATGTAGGACATAATTTACTTGGTGCGAAAGCTTTAAAGAGAGCATTAAAGAAAAAGTATAAAGATGAAAAAGTTATTTTAGTTTATAATACTCTTGATGATAAAGATTATGAATCAATTCTTTTTGAGTTTAAAGATAGTATAAAGTGTGTTGAATTAATGCATATTACTACGCAGAGAGCTGTAAAAGAAGAGAATTTAAAAGAAGTCTTAGATAAACTAGATATAACTTATAAAAAATTTGATGGTATAGTCAATAGTGAAAACTATTTTGTTTTTGGTTCTTTTTATGTGGTTGAAGCATTTTTGAAGAAGATTGAATTTAACTTTAAAAATAAATAAATATTAGATATAATACTTATACACTAAGTATTTCAAAGGAAAAGAGATGGCATTTTTTGGTAGAAAGAAAAAGAAAAAAGTAGCTCCAGTTAGTTCAGCGAGTATTATTACCCCAGGTACTTCTATTAAAGGTGAGATTCGTTGTGAAGGAAACATCCTTTTAAATGGAGACTTTGAAGGTTCTATTATTTCTCAAAGTGAAGTAGTAGTAGGAAAAAGTGGACGTGTTACAGGTGAAATCCAAGCACAAAAACTGCTAGTTTCTGGTGAGTTTCGTGGTAACTATACAGGTGAAGTGATAGATATTATGCCATATGGTAAAGTCTATGGAGATGTAAAAGTAAACAACATTATTATCGAGCCAAATGCTGTATTTGAGGGTGAGACTAAAATTGTTTCTGGTCGTATTGAACGTGATGATATTTCTGATGTTCATATTGTTCAGCCTAAAAAAATAGGTTATTAATTAAAAAAATAGGCAATTAAAACTTGGCTATTTAAAAATAAAAATAAGATATAAAAAGAATTAAATGACACAATCTGATGTTTATGAGTATCTTCACTTTGGGGATATTCAGTTTAAGAATAAGATGCTATTTGTTTGTAAAAATGACAAAAATGCTCAAAAAATTGATGACACTGCTACCCTTCTAAATTATAAAACATTTACACTTCCTGACTTACGTTTGAGTACTGGTGATGATTTACGTTCGTTTCAAGTGGAGCTTTATGAGCTTTTAGAGGTATTGCATAGCTACTACCAAACAGAGGGTAAAAAAGTTCTAATTTCTCCTCTGCGTACCTTACTTTTACCTTTGCCTAAAGAGGAGTTTTTCCCTACCTTAGAGATAGAATTTGCTTCAACACTTAATCTTCAAGAGTTAAAAGATAAGCTCTACTATTGGGGTTATCATTTTGTGGACATTGTCACTCAAAAAGGTGAAGTCTCTTTTCGTGGTGATATTTTAGATATCTACTCTTTGGGGTCGGAACAAGCTTACCGACTCTCTCTTTTTGATGAAGATGTAGAGAGTATAAGAGTTTTCTCTGTAGATACACAAAAGAGTGATAAAGAGGAGATAGAGTCTATAGAAATTATTCCTGCACAGTTGGGGCTAACCCAAGAGCAGTATGAAGCTTGGGATAAACGTGTAAAAGCAAGTTCTTTGGACAGTTTTGTAAAAGATATAGACTCTTTAGGTTTTTGGTACCTCAATGAACTAGGAGAGAATTACTTAGAAAAATTTGAGACACTTTTAGTCGAAAATATAGCAGATGAGTTAGAGGAGATTTACTCTTTAGATGACCCCTTGGTGGATAGAGTAGATTTTAAAAAACCACAAATTCCAAAAGCTACCAAATATAGAGAGTTAGAGGTTATCAACCCCAATGCCATTATAAAGTCAAATGCTCAAAAGAAGATAACCCTCGTTGCAAAAAATGAGTCTATTATACGTAGCTCAGAGCTTCACTCATTTGAGAATATAGAGTTTGTCTATAAAGATGTAATCGTTAACCTTATCTCTGATGAAGAGGTGATAATCTCTCTCAATAAGCCTGTTAAACGTAAAAAAGTTAAGAAAGCCTCTATTATTTTAGATGAGTTAAAACTTGGTGATTATGTAGTTCATGAAAACCATGGTATAGGGCTTTTTAAAGGCGTAGAGAAGCGTGTGGTTTTAGGCTCAACACGTGAATTTGTGCTTATCCAATATCAAAATGAAGATTTACTTTTAATTCCTGTAGAGAACCTAAATGTGGTTGACCGATTTGTAGCTGACTCTGGTGGTACACCTGTTCTGGACAAAATGGGGAAAGCAAGTTTTAAAAAGCTTAAAGGAAAGGTTAAAGAGAAACTTTTTGCCATTGCCTCTGAAATCATTAACCTCTCTGCTCAACGTCACCTAAAAAAAGGTATAGTACTAAAAAGAGATTTGGTTGACCACCAAATTTTTATGAGTGAAGCAGGGTTTGTTCATACGGAAGACCAAGAAGAGTCCATAAACGCTATGTTAGATGATATGAGTTCTGGAAAAATGATGGACAGACTTCTGAGTGCCGATGTTGGCTTTGGTAAAACAGAAGTAGCCATGAATGGTATGTTTATAGCATGGAAAAATGGTTATCAGTCGATGATGGTTGCACCGACTACACTGCTAAGTTCACAACACTTTAAGAGCATGAAAGAGCGTTTTGAGAAGTATGACATAAAGATAGGAAAACTAGACCGATTTACCACAGCTAAAGAGAAAAAAGCACTGCTTGAAGCCTTAGAAGATGGACGGGTAGATATGGTGGTAGGAACCCATGCACTACTCAAAGCGAAGTTTAAAAATCTAGCGTTTATTATTATAGATGAAGAGCATAAGTTTGGTGTAAAACAGAAAGAGGCTCTTAAAGAGATAGCCATAAATGTTCACCTGCTCTCTATGTCTGCAACCCCAATTCCTAGAAGTTTAAATATGGCACTCTCATCAGTTAAAACCTTCTCAGAGATTTTAACACCACCTGTAGAACGGCAAGGTGTTAGAACTTTTGTGAAGTCTTATGATGAAAAAATCATAAAAGAAGCCATAACAAGAGAGATGAGAAGAGGAGGGCAGATATTTTACGTATTTAACTCCATAGCTCAAATAGAAGAGAAACGAAAAGTTCTACATGAGCTGATGCCCAAGCTTAGAATAGCCGTGCTTCATTCTAAAATTTCTGCTAAACAGACAGAAGAGGATATGGAGCTGTTTGAAGCAGGAGAGTATGATGTCATGCTCTCAACTTCTATTGTAGAATCAGGAATCCACATGCCAATGGCAAATACTATGATAGTTGATGGAGCAGATAGGTTTGGTATAGCTGACCTACACCAACTACGTGGACGTGTAGGACGTGGTGGAAAAGAAGGTTACT
>JALUKQ010000147.1 GCA_027056485.1 Campylobacteraceae bacterium
CTCATCAAATATAAAGTCTAAAGCCTTATGTTCCACAAAACTCTGTAAAATTTGAGAACGGAACTCTTTTTCACTCTGTTTCTCTTTAGCACAAACAAAAGACCAAGGTAAAATGATAGCATCTTTAATGAGGTCAGCTACATCAAATACCAAAGCCCCTCTTCTAGTCTTTCCATGCATCACTGCAAAACCATGAGGGATTCCAAGCACCCACAAAGTAGTAGCACCCAAACCATAAGCCAAATAGTTACCATGGTCTAAAAACCCATTTGCATTTTCTGCTTTTGCGTGTTCTCTTACAAAGCCTAATTGGTTCGTCTTTTTTGCAGCATATTTATAGAGTTTTTTAGTGAGGTCAGCTTCGAGTTGTAAGAGTTTACCTACACTGTAAGCATTTTCTATGTTTATTAAAGCAGTTGAAAATTCTTTTTCTAATTCAGTAACATCAAACCCCTCTAACTTAAGCTCTTTATCTCTTGCCCAAGCTTTTTGTATAAAACCTATTCTTGCAGTTTGAAAACGTTTCGCTGTTTCTAACCGTTTAGTATCATCAAACCAAAAGTTCATCCAACCTTGTATGTACTCTGTTGGTCTATATTCACTTTGAGGTGTAAACCACTCTATCTCATTTGCCATAAGTAGAGGTGTTCCCCCACTTCCTACAAAACCAACTAAAACACCTGCTTGTGCTAACATTCTCATAGCAGGTTGTGTAATAGAAGTGCCTGTTCCAAGAAGTAAACAAGTGGTATTGGCTATGGGAATGTTCCAGTATTGGTACTCTTTTTTATTTTCTGAGAGATAAAGGACTCTTCCATCTTTTTGGAGAACACGACACATTTCAAGATAGTAAATATTAGCTCGTTTTGAGTGCAGTATCGCTTTTAAATCTGTAAGTTGTTCCATTATTTAAGTCTCTCCAAAATTTTCTTATAACTATTATAATCAATTCTAAAAAAAATATCATCAATAAGAAGAAAAAATCAAAAGGAATTAAGTAAAAAACTTAAATAACACAAAACGAGAGAAAAAGAAAACATAAGAAAATAAAAGCTGTGATAGAACTCACGAATAGGTCACAATATATCAATAATTTATTGACTTGGTGTAGATGAACTCTACACACTACTACATGGAAAACAAATCCCTAAAACACCCTCTTAAAAACCCACATACCCAACAACGTAGCTCCTAAAGAAAACAGAACATTTAAAAGTACATTAGAAAAAGCCTTAGCATAAAGTTCATTTTGTAGTAACAAAACAGTATCTAATGAGAAGGTAGAAAAAGTAGTCAACGAACCCAGTAGACCTGTAATAAACAGTGCCTTTTGTGTGGGTGAGAGGTTAATGTGTTGAAAATATAAAAAGAGAAAGCCTATAATGAAACTTCCTAAAATATTGACAGAGAGTGTTCCAAAAGGAAAGGTGGTGGCTGTGGCTTTTTGTACCCAGCCAGAGATACTAAACCGTAAAATAGCACCGATGAAACCACCGATGCCAATAGAGAAAAGTAAACCTATATTCATTAGTTTTTAAACTGCCAATCATCAATAGGTTTTTTAATAGGTGTAATCTCTGATGTTTTTTGACCTATCAATCTGTTTAAAATATTTAACTCTTTATTGAGTGACTCATCACCTATTTTGTCCATTTCAGACTTGTATATTTTTCTGAAAGTTTGAAAAAGTTTTTTATAACCAGCACTTACTTTAAGCTTACATGACTTTTTCTCCCAAGTAGGTACAACAGGGTAAAGAGGATGCTTTGGAGGGTAAAGTGTACATCTTTTCATAATAGCAGGTGTAGGCTCCATCATCCATTTAACATTGTCGTTACATCCTGCTCTTGTATCTATTAACCAGTTTTTCATAATGGTCACATAGTCACTGACCAAGATTGCCTTCTCTATACCACTGTTATCATAATAGTAAGTTCCATTACTTTTAAATTTGACATTTTGAGTATTGGCAAATGCCTTACCATTTACATCGGTATATTTGACATCAAGTTTGATATTTTCTTTACCTCTACCAATTTTTTTAAGCTTTAGTAGAACAATTCCACCTTTTGTAGCTGTTCCATCATTTTTGGAAGGGAAAAGAGTGTTTACTTTCATTATTTGACCTGTTGCCATGTCTGCATCGGGTGAGCCATAAACACCTTCTATGCTGTAGTTTGATGATGTTAACTTTAACTCTAAGTCATACACCAATGGAGTAACCATATACT
>JALUKQ010000148.1 GCA_027056485.1 Campylobacteraceae bacterium
CATCAAAACGAACACTAAACTCCTCTTGCCATTTAAGAGTTAAAGAGGAGGGAACAACAACAAGCGAAACCTTTAACGCCTCTCGTCTATCTATCTCTTTAAATATCATACCTGCTTCAATGGTCTTCCCTAACCCCACTTCATCAGCAATAAGTACACGAGAATTTTCAGAGTTCAAAAACTTAATAAGAGGCTTATATTGGTGTGGTTCAGGAGTAAGTCGGTTGGTGTTGTAGGAGTAGAGAATATCACTTAAAGGGTTTTTAATGCAGTTGATGAAGATGTTCTCTTTTAGTTCATTTAGCGTTGAGAGATTTACCTGTTCATTGTCAAAAGATAGGTCATCAAGAGAGACAGTTTTATACTCTCCATCTAAAAGTATCTCACAATATCCGTCTGATTGGCTTATGATGATGGTCTTTTGATTGGTTGGTTTGTAGATGGCTTTTTTCAAATGAGTTTTCCCTGTTTTCAGTTGATGAAATATTATAGCTGAAATTTAAGAATTTTCGTAGGGTGCCATTTTTATTGAAATGTATCCCTGTGGGACTAACGCCCCATATATTGGCAAACAAAAAACACTCTTTATCTCTATAAATCCTGAACTGTTTTTTGTTTTGATGAGTTTTTCTTTTATGATATATTCAAGGTGCGTTGGAAAACAGCACCCTACAAAATCCTTTATTATATCCCGACCTACTTCACCCGATAAATCACAGCATACATCAAAGGAACAAAATACAAGTTAAGCACCGTTGCCCAAGCGATTCCAAAGCCTAGACTAATCGCCATAGGTTGTAAAATGAGTGCTTGACCAGAGGCAAAGAACATCAGTGATGACAAACCTAAAACTGTTGTTACAGATGTTAAAATAATAGGTCTAACACGTTGAGTAGCATAAAGAAGTATCTCGTTTTGTGTTTTTGCTTTTCTTACAAATGCTAACATAATTAGACCATCATTTACCACTACACCTGCTAAACCTATGGCACCCATGATTCCTGGCATGGTCATGTTAATACCCATAAGTTTAGTTCCTACCAAAACACCAAAAATGGAGAGAGGTATAATAGATAAAATAATTAGAGGTTGAACAAAAGAGTTAAACATCCACACTAAAGTAATAAAAATAAGGAACAGAGCCAAAATAGAAGCCTCTTGCATCTCTTTTTTCATCTTTTTGTTCTCTTTCTCTTCACCTTTTATAATGACTTTGACACCATCTTTTTTTATCTCTTCTAAAAGAGGTTTTAACTCTCTCATAACATCAGTAGGAACAATTACTTTTTTATCTACTCTTGCAAAAGTAGAACGAACTTTATCACCATCTTCTTTAAAAATTTTTACAAAACTTCTTTGATAATAGAAGTCACAAACATCTTTTAAAACTACTACTTTTCCCTCTGGAGTTGTGATTTTAAAATTCTCTATACTCTCTTTTTGGTCTTTATATCTGTCTTCTACTTTTATGCGAACTAAGCCCTCTTGGTTAAAAGCTTTGGCATACTCACCTTTAAAGAATGAACCCCTTAGAGCTGAGGTGATGGAGCCTTCACTTAATCCTAGAGATTGTCCATACTCATTTACCCTAAGTTTTAACTCTTTCTCTCCTATATCTGCATTGTTCCCAATATCATGAACACCTAAAACTTTAGAAAGATTCTCTTCTACTTTTTTAATAGCATCTAAAACTTTTTTAGGTTCTAAAGAGGAGAAACCTATCTCTATATCATTTCCTATTATACCTGTCTGTTGAGCGAAAAGATTAAATTCTTCAAAAACCTTTACGCCATCTTCTTTATACTCTCGTATATCAGCTAAAACATTTTTTTCTATATCTTTTAAAAGTTCATGCGCTTTAACTTTTCGTATCATGTCACTGTTATCATACTCTAGTGAAAAGATAGGGTTAATAAATTTGTCAAAAAAATTCTCTGGTGCTTTTTCATGGAGATTAATAATAATTTGAAAGAGGTTATCCCCAATATCTGTACTCATATCAGCATGCATTCTGAAACCAACAACCGTAGTAAACGAATCAGTAGTATCATTCATATCAAGTTTTTCTAACAATACTTTTTCTATCATAGAGACATATTTTTCTGTATCTTTTAGCTCATTATTGATATTAACTTTACCATTTAAAAAAACTTGCTGAACATCAAACTCAGGAAACATCTGAAACTTTGTTATTTTCCCCATGGCTACAGTTCCTAATAAAATAGC
>JALUKQ010000149.1 GCA_027056485.1 Campylobacteraceae bacterium
AGTTAACGATTATTTCAAGAATTAATTTAATGGTATTGGCACCACATTTTTAAAAATTTCCCGCTATTTTTATGAATCCATCGGGGCTACAGGGCCGTTTTGGCAGGGCAACTGTAGAAGATCAGTTCGATCCTATCCTTCATCGTGGTGGCCAGCTGAATGGTCTCAGGCAGACAGGATTGACCAAATGTCCTCTCCATTGAAATTTCCAGCTTGTTACCGCTCATAGTGCAACAGCGAAACTTAGCGTATAACGACCAAGCTCACCTGCCGCTATGGAGCGCCAGCGGAATAGCGGTCAGGTGGAGCGCCTTGTTCGAAATCCATTTCCAATTCTTGTCGAATTTGTTCCCATTTCTTGCTCAGGACAGGATTTATTTTTTGAAATATCCTTGTTGAGAGCAGAACACCAGCAGCAGATTTTGCTGACTCATATTCGACAAAGGCATCAAGGACATTTGCAATTGCTTTAGGAGATTTTTCTCCTATGCTATGTAAAAAATGTGTGTGCAATTGCTCAAATGTTCTCTCGTGTCTAAAGTGCAAAACTTCAAGCTTTATCCATTGGGTCAGGATTTCACCTGAGAATACAAACTGAGTAATCCATATAAGTATTTCAAGATTATTGTGGCGTAGTGCAAAAGCAAAAATCCACACAATAAAATAACCCGAGATAATGATTCGTTTCTTTACCAACATTGCTGCAGCTATTTCTTTGCTAAAAAGAGCATTCTCCATCGTGTTTGCCCCGAGGCGCTGAACCGATGGAGAATAGTTGTTATTGTAATAAAGGGAAGTATGATCATAAGATAGCGGCGCCCCAAACGAGTCCGAAAGCAACTGCTTTTTTCTCATACGTTCAGCTCGGGGGACCAAGTAAAATCTTAATACCTGAGAAAGGATAAAGTGCACTATCGTGAATAAAATAAAGGCTATCTGGAGTACATTTTGTCGTAATATGGCAACAAGTGATGTAGAAAATGGCATAAGTAGTGATAAGAAGGCAATGCTCCAAAAAAGCAATGTCGAGACGAAGCCAACAGTTGCAGCAGGCTTATAATACTTATCGACTTCATCAATTCTTTTTGGCTTTGTATTACTCATATTTCAGGTATGATTTTCTTGATTTCAGATTCCGCACTGATCGGCATCCCATTTTCCTCGTAATTTTTAGCTTTTTCAGCGTGTTTTTTCGCACTATCAACCATATCCTTTATGTATTGAGGCGTATCATATGTATAATTAAATCCCGACCAAAAGTCGTAGAAATAGTCTCTGAGAGCAGAGCAAAACCAAAACGACTTTTCAATGATATATTGTTCCAAAGAGAAAGATGCGAATGGATGTCCTTTGCGCGCATTCCAATACTTCACTAACCTGACAAGTGGTTTTATTTGATAGTTGTTATCCTTATTCTTCTCTTGAAGAGCTTGATTAATTCCAGATGGGTCTGTATACATCCATTCAGACCAAGATGATGCTGGAGAGGGAATTTGGTAACCATAGTTATCGATAGCTGGGACAAGCTCAAAGTTTATATGGTTTAAGGAAAGAATAATCGTCGGGTGTGACTGGTGAATTTCTGATCTTGAGTATCTTGCTTCCGCGAAACGCCGCAAACGATCCAAATAAGTCTGTGGTTTTTTGGGACCATTAGAGGTATCGAATACAACCATGTAATCAATATCCGAATTACTATCAGCTTTTCTTGGAAGTATAGTCCCTCTAGTACTGGAACCAAATTGGAAGTGCTCAGTAATTGCATCACCAAAATAGGCATCCAGCCTTGATGAAAGAGTGTTAATAGATGTTAGAATACTCGATTTCTCTGATTGTGATAATACTAAGTCGCTCGCCAAACTTGTAAGGTACGAGTTTACAGACATACTTATTGCTCTCCTTGTATTTCGAACGACCAAGCTCACCTGCCGCCATGGAGCAAGCCCAAAGGGCGCAGCGGAATGGCGGTCTGGTGAAGCGCATTGTTGGCAAAATAGTTCTTAGATTTGTAGTAGCGACCTCTCATCGCCTTCAAATACCGCATGTGTTGAGGCTGGCACTCAAATCTCATTTTGCGAATCAACTCCGGTGAATTAGGCGGCTTGCATAACAGTCATGGTCAATATGCCGTTATTCAAATGCTTAAAAACAGGATTTGCTCAACAGCTTATGTTGTGAGCATTCAATCTGCAACCTGTTTTCAGACAATCAGAGCCAAGGATGC
>JALUKQ010000150.1 GCA_027056485.1 Campylobacteraceae bacterium
TCTCCACTTGTAAAACGATTCATAAAATCTTTTTTAGTAAACAAGCGTTTTGAAATACCTGTAATTGTTCCAGTCTTAGTTAATGCCGAACTCAAATCATACTGAGATGAAAGTCTCTCTAATTGCAAATAGAGAGCAGAGCAATAAAGATTTAGAGGAACAACTTTTCCTTTATTGTTTTTGTAATTTGTTCCCTCAAATTTTTTCTCAAAAACTTCAAGAGCCTCTATCACTGTTTCATCGGTCTCATCCAATACCTTTAACTTCCCAATCTCTGCAAACCTTTCAGAGATAACCAAGGGGTCAAGTAGAATATCTCTATCAATCTCTTTACCATGGACAATAAACTCTAGCAATTCATCAACCTCTAACGCCAAAATACCCCAAAACTCTTTTGAGTAATCAGAACAAAACATCTTATCATCTGTCTTTATCATTCCTGTGTAGGAGTTTTGGTCAGTATTTCCAGACATATTTCGCAAATATACAAGCTCTGAACTAGATATTTTTACATCATCTTTAAAAGTCACTAATGACTCTTTATCTCTAAAATAGTACGCTTTATCTTCTCGTGCTTGATACAACTTTCGTTGGTCACCAATTAGACGATTTAAAATCCCCATCACCGTATTTAAACTCACATCTCTAGTAATGTAATTTTCACTCTTTTTCAGAGCCGTAATCGACCCTATAAATTTTCTTCCTTTTTTACTAGGTAATGGTTCGTCATTACTCCCATCAAGAAAAGAGTTTCGCCATGAAGCCTCATACTCTATCTCTATTTTCATTACTTATCTTTCGCATAAAAGTAGGTAGCATAAGCAACGTTTGGTTTATTTGATATACTACTCTCATCTTGTTTGATTCTCATCATGTTAGAACTGTCATTATAATCTACCATAACCTCATCAACATACATATAAGATTTTGCTTGACGAATGGTAAGCTCTTTTAACTTATCTAAAGTAGCATCTATCAAAACATCTACGGCATCACTGTTGAGTAAAATACCTACTTCTCCCTCTTCAAATATGGTACCATTTCTTACATAGTTTTCGTGAAATAGAGCCTTAGGGGAACGACCTTTTTCATCTATAGATTGTATATAGTCTTCAACCAATTTGGCTACCTTTTCTCCCTCTCCTGTTTTCACCGTCATTGAGGCACGGTCAAACTTTTTATCTAACGATATAAACTCTAACTGCTCGATACTAATAGAACCATAAGAAATATATTCTGTATCTCCAAATGTTGTTTTAGAAAAGAAAGATGAACTGTCTCTCTCCCCTGCTTGTCCAAACTGTTCAAAGTTTCCATTGCCCAGTTGGTCTACAAAATCTTCTAAAAGCAAAGGGCTTGTTCTTTTGTTTTGACTAGCAGGTACAACATAACCTCTCATTAGTCCTGTCATAGAGGCTATAAGGTTCTGAATATTTTTTTCAGTCGCATAATGTACATCAAACGCTTGTTCACGAAAAAGATGATGACGAACACAGTTTTGACTAATATAGAGTGGGTTCTTTTTAAAATCAATATCTGTTGCCTCTTTCTTATATTTATATCCTGTATCTTTCTCTTTACCTGATAAATTGGTATAACCACGAAGTTTGGGCATGGTATGATTATCAACTGTTTTACCACCATCGCCAACCAAAGTAGTCGGACCATTCCAGTTTACAACACCATGACCTTTTGCTATTATTTTAAAATCTACGCTTCTTATACCTGTTATCTTTTCACTTTTCATTCTCTGTTTCCTTTTATTTTTTTAATTGTTCTAATGACAGTATACCAATAGGCTGTTTTAAACCCATAGCATAATACTGTGCAAACTTATGTGGTTCCATACTCCATGTACTTAGCTCTTCTAATGTATAACTCAAATATATGGGTGTCATGGGGTCTCTGGCTTTCATTCTTATTTCAGCATCTTTTTGTGCCTTAACACCTTTTATATTGTGGTGCTTCTGAGCCATAAACCCTAAAAGATTCTTTTGAGAGTCAGGTTTACCATCAAAACCATGCCCCTCTATAGTAGAAACCTCTAAAGTAATCGCATCATTTAACTCTTTATACGCATACTCATCTAATATCTCAAATTTACTAACACTCTCTATTTTACATTTAGCCATCTGAACAAATAGGCTATTTCCTCGTAATGAATTTTTCTTTATCTTTACCCCTCCTTTTTCATCTTTTTTCTTGTTTGGAAAA
>JALUKQ010000151.1 GCA_027056485.1 Campylobacteraceae bacterium
GAGGTATCATCAGTAGCACGAGCATAGAGTCGTTTTTCTAACTCTTTTAATGTAGGAGGAGTGATAAAAGCAGAAGTAACATAGTCACCCATTTTAGCACGAACCAAACGATGACCTTGAACATCAATATCAAAAATAACCAGTTTCCCTTGAGTAAGCGCCTCATTCACAGGCTTTAAAGAAGTTCCATAGTAGTTTCCATGAACGGTAGCATACTCTAAAAAGTCACCTGCTTTAATGCCCTCTTCAAACTCTGTATGGGTTACAAAATAGTAGTCAACACCATGCTTCTCACCCTCTCTAGGCTGACGAGTTGTCGTCGAGATAGAAAAATAATATTCACCTATATTGGGACTAGCATGATTGATAATGGTACTCTTCCCAGCCCCAGATGGACCAGAAAGAACTAAAATAGCTCCTTGCATTTTAATATTAAGCTTTTGGAAACTGAATATTAATAGTTACTGTTGCACCAGCAAGAAGTTCTTTAAGACTTTCAACTTTTAAATTAGAAAGAGTATCTACTAAGTTATCTGATGATTCTGTATCTTCAACCATCATTTTTTTCTCTTTTTTACTCTTCTTCTTTTTCTTTTTATCTATATTCTCTTCATCCACAACTTCATCAGAAGCTATAAGCTCATCAGAAGATAATACCATAGCTGCAACACCTGCTGCTGCCATACTAGGAGCAACCAAATCCTCTAACTCTAATACATCGTTTGTATCATCTTCAAGAATATCTTTAATGGTCTCTATCTCTTCTGCATCTAAAACTTTTGTTTCTATCTCTTCTTTAACTGTATCTTCAACCTTAGTAAGTTCAGGAAGTTCTTCAATAGTCTCTTCTTTTATAGGTTCCTCTTTAGTAGTCTCTTCCTTAGAATCAAAAAGATTTTCATCATCTAAATTAAGCTCATTATCTTTTTCTAAGTCAAATTCTAATACTTTATCATCTAAAGAAGTTTTAACTTCTTCTGTAAACAGTTCATCATCTAATAAAGTTTTATCATCATTTAAATCAAGGTCAAATAGATCATCTTTAGCATCTTTTGACGCAAAATCATTAGCATTAATATTCAACTCAGTAGATGTTTCTTTAAATAAATCATCTTCAAACTCAGAACTACTTAGTAATAAATCATCTTCAATTTTTTCATTATCAATTTTAGTTAACTCATCCATTAAGTCTGTTTTTGTATCTGCAGATTCTAACTCAAGAGTTTCATTAGAGAATAATTTAGAAGTAACCTCTTCTACCTTATCTTCTTTTGTCTTATCAACCAAATCAATACTCTTCTCTTCTTCGATTTCATTACTAATAGCATCTAAAGTATTAATCTCTTCAACACTTCGAATAACTGCTGAAACTTCTGATGGCAAAAATGGTTTTAATATACCTTTATCAAAAATATCTAAATCTTTATTATCATCTTGGGCATAAAAAAGAACTCTTTTTTGTGTATTTACATGTGTAAATATAGTACTTTTTACATCTTCATTCCATGAGTCTGCATCTACAAATACAATATCATAATCATATGCTGTCAACTCTGTAACCTCTTGTATTTCATCAATCTCTACATCTTCTTTTCTTGCACTTAATGCTGTTAACCTTGACACGACTGGATTATTATTTATTAATAATATTTTCATTTTCACTCCAAACTTTTATTAAATTATATTCTATTGAATTATTCTAGTATAATTCGAGTTTAAATAAGATTAATTGAGTTTAAACATTAATATTAGTTTAAACATTAATATTAAATTAAATTATTTATAAATTAATTTTTAACTTAGAATCACATTCAAAGTTAATTTTTGGGTTTAATTATTAGGAGAAGAGATTGTTAGAGTTTTTTATTGATATTATCTTTAATATAGGTTATGTAGGTTTCTTCTTCTATATGATAATTGTAGGAACATTTATACCTCTACCTACACAACTTATACTACTTCCTGCTGGCTTTTTAGCATCTCAAGGAAAACTTGATATATCTACTACCCTATTTGTTACAGCATTTGGTACAACCATTGGTGCTACCATTAACTACTTTATGGCTAACTATATAAGTGAGCATTTTATCAATAATAAAAAAAGCAATAAAATAAAAAAATTTTTTGATAAGTATGGAAAGGTCTCTGTCTTCTTAGCACCACTTACTTTTGGAATGGGACAATATATCTCCTTACCTGCTGGTATAGCTAAGATGGATTTACGTTGGTTTGTTCCACTCATCTTCATCTCAAACTCTATTTGGAACTTTGCTATGTTAATGTTAGGTTATATGTTTGGAGAAGATGCTAGTTCAAAGACCATCTATGTTATAGGTGGAGCTACTGTTATAGTGGTGACAACCATTACTACATTTGTATACAAAGAGTTTAAAAGTTATTGAAAAGTTTTGGGTGGATATAATGCCAAAAAAATTCCACTAAAGGCTAAAAATGTCAACCTATATATTTGGACATACTACACCAGACTCTGACTCAATTGTTGGAGCTATTTCCCTATCATATCTTAAAAACAAACTAGGAGAAGATACTATACCTGCTCGTCAAGGTGAGATAAACCCTGAAACAGCTTTTATCTTGGAACGTTTTGGATTTGAACAGCCCATACTTAAAACAAACTATGCAGGTGAAAATGTGTACCTCATCGACTTTATGGAGAGTTCTCAAAGTCCAGAAGATATTGATGAGGCAACCATTTTAGGTATCGTAGACCATCATAAACTTGGTGATTTAAAAACAAATGCACCATTAGAGATGTGGGTACGCCCAGTTGGTTGTTCTAACACCATCGTTAAACAGATGTTTGACTACTATAATATAGAAATTCCCAAAGAGTTAGCAGGCATGATGATGTGTGCTATTTTAAGTGACACAGTTATTTTCAAATCACCTACCTGTACCAAAGAGGATACAAAAGCGTGTAAAGAGTTAGCCCAAATAGCTGGTGTAGAAGATTATAAAGCTCTTGGTATGGAGATGTTTATAGTAAAATCGGATGTACTAACCGATACAAAAAGAGCCTTAGTGCTAAGAGACTTTAAAGACTTCAACATGAATGGAAATAAAATAGGTGTAGGACAACTTGAAGTAGTTGACTTATCTGTATTTGACAACATGAGAGAAGAACTCTTTGAATCAATGGCAGAACTAAAAGCAGAAGAGTCAAGACATACTGTACTTTTACTTTTAACGGATATCATGCAAGAAGGTTCTCAACTACTTGTACTTTCTGATAATAATAGTAAAATAGAGAGTGCTTTTAATGTTACTTTAGAAAACAACCAAATTTGGCTTCCAAAGGTAATGAGTCGTAAAAAACAGATAATTCCATTTTTAGAAGAACAGTTTTAAATAATTTCTCATACTCTGTTCCTTAATTTTAGTCATTTTAAGCTATGCTTATGGGCTATAAGTACAATTAAGGAACACTATGAATAAGCACTATTTCTTTTCTCAACCTCATCAACCTTTTTTCGTTTTAGCTTTTGTTAATGCTATTATCTCTATGTTTATTTTCATGCTACTATTAAAAGGATTTTTACCTAATCAGGTTTCAGCTACTGCTTACCATGCTTATTCTCTTATCTATATGCTTTTTACCCCTGCATTTTTAGCATTTTTATTTACTACGTTTCCAAGGTTTTCAGGGACAGAAATAATAGCTCAACAAAAATACATGACCATATTTTGGATGTTCCTTACAGCTTCTATTCTTTACCAAGTTGGTATATTTTTCTCAACTTCACTACTTGTTACGGCTATGGTACTTATGCTTATAGCTAATATTCTAGCTGTTAAGCTTTTATTAAATATATATACCAGTTCTCCCTATGAAGAGAAAGAGGATCAAGAGTGGATATTAGTAGGTATGGCATTTGGTCTATTTTCTCACCTCTTATCTATCTTATCTATAGCTCTTCCCTCTCTATATAATTTCTCTATACAACTATCTATTTACCTCTATCTTTTTATAGTTATTTTTACAGTGGCACAACGTATGGTTCCATTCTTTTCACATACAACTGTTCTAAAAAACAAAGAACGTTTTAAAGTTGTCATAGGGCTTATTGTTTTACATGTTATTTTAGAAACTATTCAAGAGGGCTCATCCTTCCTAGTTGACATGCTTTTAGCCTACTTAATAGGAAAAGAGTTATGGCAATGGAAATTACCTTTCCCAAACCCTAACCCATTAGTATGGATTTTACTCATTTCATTATATTGGGTTCCTGTAGGCTTCGCTTTAGCAAGTATTACAAACTTTCTTTCACTTATGTATGGTACAAACTTTTTATCATTAGACATACACGCTTTAGCACTAGGATTTTTCTTTACCATGCTTATAGGTTTTGGAACAAGAGTTACTCTTGGTCACTCTGGAAATATGATGAGAGCCGATAAATTAACAACCATTCTCTTCTACTGGACACAAGTAGTTGTAGTAATACGAATCCTAACTTCTTTAGCTATTGCAAATTCATGGGATTTTCTTGTCTTTTTTGATATATCATTAACAGTATGGATGGTCATGTTTGGCCTATGGGGAAGCAGATTCTTCTCTGTATTGATTTTTGGAAAGAAGTTAGAGGATTAAAAGGTGGTACACCCATCAGGATTCGAACCTGAGACCTTCGGTACCGCAAACCGATGCTCTATCCAGCTGAGCTATGAGTGCACATGTAATGTGAGGTCGAAATTATAGCAAATAAATCTGTTGATTACAAGGGTTTATCAACAGATTTATAATTTTTTTGTTATTTTGTCTGTAATTTATGAAACTTCAAAATCATTTCTATTTTAGCACGTGGTACATCCAAGGCATTTTCTATCACCATCAAATCTTTTCCCTCTTCAAACATCTCTATAATTTTTTGTTTTAATTCATGCTGTTCAGGGGTCTTTTCTACTTCAGTACGCTCTTCTAATTCATAAACATAGTCATGAAGTGATCTCATTTTTTGTTCTAAAATCTCTACAGACTCTGTCTGCTCATCTGATTTTGCTTTTATTAAAATAAGATAAAATAAAATTCCAATAACCCCAACAAATGAAAAGAGTGAAAAAATAAACTGTAACTGTTCTGCTTCCATCTATATAACCTCCATAATAGTTAATACTAAAAACATAATTCCCAAATATCCATTAACTGTAAAAAATGCTTTATCTATTTTAGTAAAATCTTTGTTTACTAAATAATGCTCGTAGGTTAGCATAATGGCACTTAAAACAACTGCTACAGTGGCAAATAACCCTAACCCTGCACTACTTATAAAGAGTACCCATAACACGATGGTCATAAAATGAAACAACTTTGCTATATGCATGGTATTTTTTGCACCAAATTGTGAAGGTATAGAGTGTAAATTATTGGCTTTGTCAAACTCTATATCTTGTAGCGAATACAAGAGGTCAAACCCTGCAACCCAAAAGACCACTCCACCTGCCAAGTAGAGTGACCAAGTGCTTATCTCTCCTGTTACAGCCACCACTCCAGCTATGGGAGCCAAACCCAAAGAGACACCTAAAATAATATGAGCCAAAGATGAAAAGCGTTTAAAAAGGGTATAGGCTCCTAAAATCATTAGTATAGGAAGGGAGAGTATCAGTGCCATATCATTAATAAAGTAAGCCACCAAAATAAATGCTAAAGCATTAACTACTATAAAGACTATCATCGTTGTGTTTGAAACACGTCCATCAACAGAAGGTCTATTTTTTGTTCTAGGATTCAGTACATCTATATCACGGTCAAGATATCGGTTTACACCCATGGCAAAGTTTCTAGCAGTTACTGCTGCTAAAACTCCTAAAAAAAGAAGTTTCCAACCAAACCAACCCGTACCTAACTCTAGTTTAGATGCTACTAACATAGCTATAAATATAAAAGGTAAAGAGAAAATAGAGTGCTTTAGCATTACCATCTCAGAGAGATGGGAAAGTTTTGTTATAAAATTTTTTAACATAATTATGGATGAGGAATTTTTAATTTAGAGTTTAATGCCCAAGCAATCACCACTACAAACAGACCAATAACATAAGCGTTAGAAATGACCCCATAAGAGAATAAGAGGTAAAGAACCCATTGTAAAATAGCTCCTAAAGGGGTAGGAACACCTTCAAAAAATTTAGTAACTACACCCTCCTCTGATTTCATATTAAACTCAATTAGTCGTCTAAGGCCTGCAATTATATAAATAATAAATACTAAACCTAAAATAATCTCTGTCATCGCCGAAGCATCTGCTGTAATAGCATAATAGAGCAAAAATGATGGCATGACTACAAAAGAGATAAAGTCAGCATATGAGTCAACTTGTATTCCAAACTCTGTTGACAATTTATATTTTCGTGCAACTTTCCCATCGGCTATATCTAATGCACCTGCTATCCATGCCAAAATAATCGCTGTAAAAAAATCTCCATGAACAATAAAATGTATGGCAATTAACCCTGCTGCAATATTACCAAATGTAATTAGATTAGCAAGATTAAAACGGTTGTTCTTATCAAATAACATTAAAATCCTTTATAAAAACGCTATTTTACCCTATTCCAAATAAGTAGTTGTTAATGAACAGTTTAAATTATGAATCTTTAAATTCATTAATTAAAATATTATTTAATATATTTCTCATCATTTTTACACGATTATCTGCTAAAATTCTCTTCACTTAAATAGAGGACATAAAAACAATGAGTAACTTTAACCAATTAGCATTAATTGGACCTACGGCTTCAGGAAAGAGTGCCTTAGCCATCGAATTAGCAGATAAAAAAAATGCTTATATACTATCACTAGACTCTTTATCTATTTTCAAAGAGATAAATATTGCCTCTGCTAAACCCACTTTGGAAGAACGACAAAATATACAACATTTTGGTGTAGATGTTATATTCCCTAATGAACCATTTGATGTAACTACATTTATTAAACTCTATGAAAAAGCAAAAGAACAAGCCATAAAAGATGAAAAAAATCTAATTATTGTAGGGGGAACAAGCTTCTACTTAAATGCTCTACTTAAAGGTATTAGTGAACTTCCAAAAATCTCAAAAGAGGCAAAAGATAAGAGTAATGAGTTTTTGAAAAATTTAAATGCTGCTCATAAGTTTCTGTCTGACATAGACAACGAATACTTAAAGTCTATAGCCACTCATGACCGTTACCGAATAGAGAAAATGTTAAACCTATACTTTCAAACTGACATGAGTCCCACTGATTATTTTGAGTCACATCCTCCAAAACCATCTATTACTGAGCCTCTACCTATTTATGAAATAACTGTAGA
>JALUKQ010000152.1 GCA_027056485.1 Campylobacteraceae bacterium
CCGATAAAAATATACAGATGCGTTATAATGAAGAGGTACTAGAGATAAAAAGAGAAGAGGATGGTTGTTTCACTATTATTAGTGATACTACATCTTTTAGAGCCAAATCAGTAGTGGTTAATGCAGGAGCCTACTCTCTGCTTTTTGCTCAATCTATGGGATATGGAAAAGAGTATGCTATTTTGCCTATTGGTGGTTCTTTCTTCTTTACCAAAGAGAAACTGTTAAACGCTAAAGTCTATACCATGCAAAACCCAAAACTCCCTTTTGCAGCCATACATGCTGACCCAGATGTAACTCAAGGGTGGAACACACGTTTTGGTCCTACGGCATTTGCTTTGCCTAAACTGGAGCGTTATCATGCTTTACATCTAAAAGATTTGGTCTCAGCGTTGAACATAGATAAAGATGTAACAACCGTCTATATGAATCTTTTTAAAGACAAAACTATTCGTCGTTATATCTTAAAAAATGTACTTGAAGAGATGCCTTTGGTGGGAAAAGAGGTTTTTGTTCATGATGCTCAAAAAGTGATTCCTTCGTTAAGTGTGAAAGATTTAAAGTTTGCAGAGGGCTATGGTGGAATGCGTCCACAAATTATTGACAAGAAAAAACAAGAGTTGATGTTGGGTGAAGCCAAAATAGAAGAGGATGGATTAACTTTTAATATGACACCAAGCCCAGGAGCAACCAGTTCTCTTTCTATTGCGTTACAAGATGCAGAGTCTGTTTGTAAGTATTTAGGTAAAGAGTTCAATATGGAAAAACATAAAAATGAGATACAGAGCCTTAGCGTTTCTGAATTAAATAGTGTAAAAGATGCAACTGCTGAAGTTGCTATTGCGTAGGATTAAATGGTTATTCCTTACTTTAAAATTAGGAATAACCCTTCTCTTTATTATCAACTCTAATCCTATTTCGATAAAATTCGTAAATAAAAGGATTTCTTATGAACAGACAGTTATTTATCTTATTTTTTTTCATTATAACTACTACGTCTCTTTTCTCTCAAAACAGCTGTATAACGTGTCATGATGGTATAGAGCATATACGTGATAATAACTCTAAAATGATGCAAGAGATTTTTAAAGTGGCTGAGAAAGCAGGGGCTAAAGGGAACGACTGTGTGGTTTGTCATGGGGGAAACCCTCAAAGTGATGATAAAAATATTTCTCACTCGGGAACGCTTAAATACTTTTTAGAACATAAAGGTCCAAAAGAGTTCTATCCCTCTCCTACCAGTCAATGGATAAACATTAACACCTGTGGTATGTGTCACCAAGAGCAGGTGAAGGCTCAATGGAACTCGCTTATGAACACTGAAGCAGGGAAGATTCATGGGGCGTTGTGGTCGTTTGGTAAGTCTGATGGTTATAACCACTGGGAGTCCAACTATGATAGCAACAACACGCATGAGCGACTGGGAACAAAAACCTATCAAGCGTACATGAAAGAGCTGAGTAAAAAAGAGGAACAAGCTTTTCCTAAACACTCTAAAGCCTTACCACAAGCTCCAACTGCTGAGGAGGTAGAGAAAGACCCACTGCTCTCTGTCTACACCTACTTGCGTCAAGAGTGTTTGCGTTGTCATACAGGTGGAAAAGGGCGAAGCCGACGTGGTGACTACCGAGGAATGGGCTGTGCAACTTGTCATATTCCTTACTCTAATGAGGGCTTTTATGAGGGGAATGACTCTAAAATACCTCATGATAAACGAGGGCATCTCTTAAGCCATCAGATTCAATCTTCACGAAAAGCCAAAGTGAACATCCATGGAGTAAAATACTCAGGGATTCCTGTGGAGACCTGTACGACTTGTCATAACCGTGGTAAGCGTATTGGGGTTAGTTATCAAGGGCTTATGGAGACAGAATATAAAGCAACATTTGACAGTGAAGGAAATGCTCAACCCAAACTGCATACCAAGCGTTATTTGCACTTAACTGAAGATATTCACTACTCTAAAGGGATGCTCTGTCAAGATTGTCACACCTCTAACGACATGCATGGTGATGGCTTTATGACAGGGGCAAACCTTGGGGCTGTGGAGATAGAGTGTCAAGATTGTCATGGAACGACTAAAAAATACCCTTGGGAGCTACCGTTAGGCTACTCTGATGAGTTTGATACCAAACCCAAAACGGGTAAAGCTAGAGGAACCATAACGACTTTGGCAGAGTATTTAAAAAAAGGTGATATCCCTAAAGATAAAGGTGATGGCTTCTTGCTAAGTGCCAGAGGAAACCCTATGACTAAGGCTGTGCGTCATGGTGATAAGGTTATGATGCATTTGGCTTCAGGGAAAGATATAGAGTTAAAACCTCTAAAACTTTTAAAAGAGGAGAAGAAACTCTCTAAAAAAGCACTGGTCGCTATGGACAAAATAGAAGCCCATACCGACAGACTAGAGTGTTACACCTGTCACGCTACTTGGGCTCCTCAATGTTACGGCTGTCACGTTAAGATAGACTACTCAGAGGGAAAACAGAACCCTGACTACCTAAAGGCTTCTAAGTATCATGATGCTCACGGTATGACAGGTGAGAAGAACTTAAAAGATTTCTTGGTAGATGGTAAGGTAACCGAAACACGCTCTTACTTGCGTTGGGAGAACCCTGCACTTAGCCAAAATGGAGAGGGGCGAGTTTCACCGACCATTCCAGGGTGTCAAGTGACCATTACCGTCATAGGAAAAGATGGAAAAGCAAAACTTCAAAACCATATTGTAAAAATCCCTAATGTTGAAGGAGCAGGGGCAGAGGGGCAAAATTCTATTACGATGTCACAAGTTAATCCTCATACCATTACGAAAAAGTCACGAACCTGTGAGAGTTGTCACAGCTCTAAAAAAGCGTTGGGTATGGGTATTAACGGTGGTAAGTATTTTGGTGACCAGAGCAAAACAGCAGTGATAGACCTTATGACAACCGAGGGTAAGGTATTGCCTAAGAAAACAGATGAGCAGATACCTTCCATACCAAACCTAAAACATGACTACTCTGTAATGATAGATGAAAATGGAACACAGGTTCAAACGGTTGATAACCACTGGAAATTGGCAAACCCTCTAAGCCCAGAGACACGAGCCAAACTTGACCGTCAAGGGGTATGTTTTAGCTGTCACCAAAGCATACCAGATGGAGATTTGGCAATCTCGACCATGAGCCATGTAGCCAATATGACAGGCTTAGAGATAGATAATGAGTTTCATAAAAAGATATTGCATAAAAGCATAAAAATTTCGGCTTGGGTGCAGGTTGGGTTGCCATTGTTGTTTGGAGTAGGGTTTTTGGTTTGGTTTGTTAGACGGCGAAGAAAAAAGAGCTAATTAGAATATTGAGCTCTTTTCATAAAAATAGTAGAAAAATAGTGCTATTATATTTGTAGTAATTTAATTAATTAAGTAAGGAAATTTATAGTGAGTAATGTAACAGCAATGGTTAGAATGGAAGAGGGATATATGAGATTAACTTTAGAGTATATGAATCCCATGTTTAAAACAAATATATGTAAAAACATAGCTGAAGTAGAGAGTAATTTAAAGATGTATCCAGAGGTTTTACATAGATATGATAGTGAAGAAAAATGTTTTACCAGTGTAGAGTTTTCAGGAGATGATTATACTTGTGACCGTACTTGTGGTAAGTTTATAGATGAGGTAGTGCATGGCTTAGGTATTAAGGAGTTTATAAAAGATTAGTCGTGGAGCATGAATAGTTAAAACTATTCATACGGGTCAGGATACTCTCCTGTAGCATCGTATATCTCTTGTGCATAGGGGTCAGGTTCATAATTAACTGGTTCAGAGTTTTCATAAGGATTAGGATACATATCTGGTTCTTTACTGATATTCTCATCTTCTTGATTTATATCATTTTCATAAATTTCCTCTTCTGTCATCTCATCTTCTATAATTTCTTCTTCATCATTATTTTCTATAGGAGTATAAATTTCATTTTCTTGATTACTATAAGGGGTATCATATATTTGAGTAGCGTTATTTGTAGGGGTCTCTTGATAAGTAACACTATCTGAATATTTATCAGGTATATTATATTTCTGATTGATAAAGGCATTTATATATTTGCTTACTCTATCTTTTGTCTCCTGATCTTCTATCTTTTCTGCCCATCTTTCTACCTCTTGAAAACTCCAATCAGGAAAACGATAATCAGCATATTCATTTTTCCAAACTTCTAAAGCATCATCTTGATTTAAGTCTTGAGAATTTTTTAGAATATCAAGCATATCAAGTAGGGGTTTGGTATCAGGTGAATCAGACATAAATTTTTTTGCTAACTCTACATAGGTATCACTGTCATTGTTGGTAATGAGTGCAAGTTCAATATTATTTAAAATTGAAAATCGAACATTTTCAGGAAGATTTATATTTGCATCCTTTTCTTGATACCTTTCAATCACCTTATCAAGAATCTGCATGGCTTCTTCGTCATTTTTTCCCATAAGTTGAAAGCTCTTTGTTATAAGTAAAGATTCAACTCTTTTTTGAATATTTACATCAAGGTTATTTTCAAATTTACTAAGCAGTTCATTATATATTTCCAATTTTTCGTCATTAGGGAGAAGATAAGAGAGTTGTATTTTTGCATCTATAAAGAGTTGTAGCAATTCTGAATTATTACTCTTCTCAAATTTATTAATAATCATACTGAAGGCTTCTATTGCAGCATCATTATCAATATTGGGATAGATTTGATAGAAATAACCTTTACTCATATATACAGATGCAAAGTATTTTAATAGTTGTGGGTCACTACTATTGGCAGTTTTTTCTATGATTAAATCATATATTTTTAGTGCTTCATCATCTTTTGACTCTTCAAGAAATCTATCTGCTTTATTTAATAATAGTTTTATTTCATCATTTAATCTGTTTGAAGATTTATTTATCTCTTCTGTTTCTATCTGTGTTTGAATTGAAGTTGTCTCTTTTTCTATTGCCTTAACTTTTGAAGTTTTAATACTAATCTTTGGAGCAGTTATTTTATTATTTATAGTTGGTGTGCTGAAAAAAATAAATCCTAGAGTAATTAAAATAGCCAGACTAATTATAAGTATAAGTAGTTTATTCATTATTCCTCCTAATTCTCTTAATAATATATATAATATTAAATTAAATAATATTATATATGATACCATAAAGTTTTTAGAACTTATTTTCTTTTTAATCTATTTTCATAGTGATATTTTTTTACGTTATTAAATATTAATAATTGGATATTAATATTTAATAATATTTTTTATTGAAGTAGCCTATATTGTGGTCTTTAAAACTATTTTACAAATTGTAAAAAGAACACATTTTTGACACGTTTACTCGTTATAATTTACCCATGAAAGAGATAGATTTTTATTCCTATTTTAGTTTGTCTCTTTCTAGCTTCTACGTAATATATTTATTTCCCACAGCCGATTAGGCATGGTAGGAGCATTTAAACTTCATTAATATTCACAAGCTATAATACAAATATGACAAATATCCTAATGATAGAAGATGATGTAGAGTATGCAGAGCTTCTTAGCAATTTTTTAGCAAAATATAATTTAAATGTTACAAACTATCAAGACCCATATTTGGGACTGAGTGCTGGTATAGAGAAGTACGATTTGCTTATTTTAGACCTGACACTTCCTGGAATGGATGGATTAGAAGTATGTAAAGAGGTGGTGAGTAAGTATGATATTCCTATTATTATCTCTTCTGCACGTTCAGACATTACTGACAAAGTGATAGGTTTGCAACTAGGAGCAGATGACTACCTGCCTAAACCTTATGACCCCCAAGAGATGTATGCACGTATTATGTCACTGCTTAGACGTTATAAAAAGATAAAAGAACATGCAGAGCCTACAGCATATGCATTAATGTTGGATAGTAATGAAGAGGATGTTTTACTCAATGGTAAACGTATAGATTTGACTCCTGCCGAGTTTGTTCTAATAAAGTTACTAATAAAAAATAGAAACATGACTGTTTCAAAAGAGCAGATACTCTATGAGTCACAAGTTTTAGAGTCAAGTTCAGATGGTTCTTTAGCCGTTATATTAAATAGACTTAGAAAGAAGTTGGGCCCAGAAGTCAACATAAAAACAGTTCGTGGTGTAGGTTACAAACTGCTATCGTAATGAGGATGCCATATGACACTCTATAATAAAATACGTATTATTTTTCTTATGGCAATAGTACTCCTGACGGCATTTTTTATCTCCTATTTTTATATTCAAAAAAGTAATCATCTTGAGGAGAATGAAAAGCGTTATATTCAAACAGCACTCTTTTCTATTAAACATTTTACCCAAAGTAGTGCCAGTGGTCTACCTCTTAGTTTTAATGATAAAAACTACCAATTTTTTTTAAAAGAGAGTGATTTTGAACTGATTAAAAATGAGGAGATTCATTATATAGGGCAACACTCAAACCTGTTATTTAAACGTCCACTTCAACGAACAAAGTTTATGATATGGAGCTATAAAGATGACCTCTATTTATTTATTGTTCACCCTGAATTTAAGCTCCTGTTACGTGATACTCTAAAACCCACTTTCCCTAGAAATACGCTATTTGTCTACTTACTCTCTTTACTTTTTCTATTGGGCTTGTATTTTTGGTTAATTAAAAGTTTAACCCCTTTAAAGACACTACATAGAAAAATACAATACGTAGCAAAAGGAGATTTATCGGTCTCTTTTAAGAGTGAAAAGCACGATGAAATAGCCCAAGTCTCCAATGCTTTTGATGATGCTTTACGTAAGATAGAGTCACTCATAAACTCACGACAACTTTTTTTACGAACCATTATGCACGAGCTAAAAACCCCCATAGGAAAAGGAAAACTGCTCAATGAGTTTTTAGAAAATCAAACGCAACGAGAGAGTTATGATGCTATATTTGAACGTTTAGAACTGCTTATAGATGAGTTCTCAAAAATAGAGCAGATGCTCTCCTCTTCATACACGTTAAAACTCTCTTCTTATAATGTTCGTGAGATGATAGACCAAGCCTTAGAGTTAATGATAATGGATGAGGAGGAGATAGAAAAACAAGTAGAGATAACTCAAGTAGAACCTTTTATTTTAAAAACCGATTTTGAACTTTTCTCATTAGGTATTAAAAATCTAATAGACAATGCTTTGAAGTATTCACCAAAGAATAAAGTAAGTATTAAAATCCATAAAGATAGAGTAGAGATTTCAAATGAGGGTAAAGAGTTTACCGAAAACTTAGAAGAGTATACCCAACCCTTCAACCCAAAAGGTCATGGGCTTGGCTTAGGGCTTTATATTGTTCAGAATATTATGAATTTGTTGAAGTTGAAAATATTTTATAACTATAAAAATAAAGAAAATGTCTTTATAATTAAAGAGCTTTAAGAATCTGAGCTACCCCCTCAGAGCTACCATGTCCAAGATATGTCCTTAACTCTTCTGCTTTTTTAGCAAAAACAGTTCTGTCTGTTTCATGATACTCTTTTAATAAATTCTCAACTGTAACTGCTTCTTGTAGTAACTCTTTGTGTAAAGTAGTGTTGTTGTAGTTGGTTAAGATGATATTTGCTAAACCTACTTGGGTGATGCCTAGAAGTTTTGTACCTATGAAGAAGTCAATTTTTTTGGCAATATAGCTTATGGTAAATGGTGTACCTATGAGGGCTGCTTCAAGGGTGGCTGTACCTGAACAGATGAAGGCAAATTCTGACTTAGCTAGGGCAGGGTGAGTCTCTTTTTCTATTTTAAACTCTGAAATATCACCATAAAGGTTTCTTATCTTTTCATCTGAAAAGCTTTTTGGAATAATTAAAATGGCTTTTTTGTTTGAAAGTTTTTTTCGTACCTCTTTAAAAATAGGCAAAAGTTTAGTTATTTCACTTTTTCTACTTCCTGGCATAAAAGCTATGGTGTTTTTTTCTTTTTTCTCTTTATCTATATGAATTTCATCTAAAAGAGGGTGTCCTATATACTCTGCTTTTGAGTTGTAGTAGTCTACTTCAAAGGGTAGGATTCCTAAAAGTCTGTCACAGTATTTTTCTAGTTTTATGGCACGTTTGGGACGACTTGCCCAGATTTGGGGTAGAATGTAGTAGATAATCTCTTTATTTGGATAAGCAGTTTTTAATTTTTTGGCTAAGGGTAGGTTGAAGCCTGAGGAGTCCATAAGTAGAATTTTATCTGCATCTTTGGCAAGTTCTACCATCTCATCGGCAACTTTAAAGAACCAACGTAGTTTTTTAATGGCATCGACCACACCCATGATAGCCATTTCAGAAATGTCATAAAGTGGAGAGCCTAAAGATTTGTCAAATATACCTAAAAGTTCTACATTGTGAGTATGTTTTAGAACCTCTTTTAAGTGAAGATTAGAAGAAGGTTCTAAAGCAGAAACAAGTAGTTTCATTGTAGGGGCATGGACTTTAGTCCATGAATTTCATAACAAAAGGATACTTCTACGGGACTAAAGTCCCTGCTCCTATATATTTTAACCAAATTTAAGTCCAACAAAGAACCCAGCAACAGCACCAGCTCCACCAGTGATGGTCATGTTTGAGAGTCTCTCTTTAAGCATTGCAGCCAATCCTTGAAATGAGTCAATACCACTTGATACTCCTGCTTCTAGTGCATGTTCATCAACAGTTGAGATACCTTGTGACTCCATAACAAAAAGTGCTACAAGTGCAAATCCTAAAATCAATAATAGAATTTTGAAAAACTTTTTCATAAAGAATCCAATAGCTAAACCTATTACAAAGCTTGTTCCCATTTCTAAAAAAGGAAATCCTGACCCTGATGTGTCAACATTTCCTCCCAGTACCTCTCTTCCTAATCCATCTTGTCCGTAAGGGTTTCCGTATGGTTGATTGTCATTCATGTTTTACCTTTTAATTTTATTTCGTATTGTAACTTAATCTTGTGGATTAATTGTCCCCAATTAAATCAGAACAGAGATCAAATCTGTTATGTGTCATTAAGTGTACTTTAGGGTGAATTTTTAATATCTCATCAAATAGAGATTTTGAAATATTAAATCCAACTTCTTGTTCTTTTTCTATGCTATCCATGGCAGCTAAGTTCATCTCATCAATTATATCTTTTGGTACAGTAATACCAGGAACTTTATCTGATATAAAGTTGGCTGTCCTAGCACGGACGACAGGGAATTGTCCTAAAATTAACTCAGCCTCTTTAGCTGTGTCTCTGACACTTAATGACTTTGCCTCTTCAAAAAGTTCTATTAGCTCTTTTGCATTTTCTACATCATAGACAGGTTGGGTGATAATGGCTCTTGCCCCATAGTCTAACTTTTTTATCATCTTCTTTTGAATACGTCGCATATCTTTAGCATAAGCATTGGTTACAGCAAAAGGGTAGATGGGTTTTGGTCTTGGAGTTAACTCTTTGTTAGAGTAGTCGATACCATTATTTAAATGATAAATAATACTCAAAAGCAGTGTAGAATCACGCTCTAAAACACCTTTTACTTCTGGCTGGTCAGAGTATTTAGCAGGGTCACCTGTAAGTGCTAAAATACAACGCAAATCAAAGTCATTAGCACCTAAAAGTGTTGATTGTAGGGAGAGTTTATTTTTATCTCTCATACTCATGGTGGCTATAACAGGTTTTTCAAAAGCTTGTTGTACTTGTATGGCAGAGAGTACGCCTGACATTTTAAGTTTTGCTAAGGGGTTGTCGGTTACGGAAAAACCAGCAACTTTTTCATGAAGCTTAAGGGCTTTTATCTTCTCTATAGTTGGTTTTATAGATGCACCATGGGGTGGTGTGATTTCAACGGTAATAAAAGGTTTATCACTGTGAAGTGTTTTACAAAATTGTTCAAACATATATTATTTTAATTCCTCTTATTTAAATAGGCTATAATTCTATCAAAAAATTACAAAATATAAGGATAAAAATGAAATTAGCTGTATTTGACTTTGATTCAACGCTAATGGATGGTGAAACCATTGACTTTTTTGCCCAAGAGTTGGGCTTTAAAGATGAAGTCGTAGCCATTACAGAACGTGCTATGGCAGGTGAGTTGGATTTTTATGCGTCATTAGTCGAGAGAGTGGCACTTCTTAAAGGTTTACCTCAATCTAAAGTTGAAGAGATTTGTCAATCATTACCAATGATGAATGGAGCTAGGGAAGTTGTTGCAGGGCTTAAGGAAAAAGGTTATAAAATTATCTGTTTCTCTGGTGGTTTTCGAGATGCAACCAAACCAGCTTGTGAAAAACTAGGCATTGATGCTGATTTTTCTAACTTTTTACATAGTGAAAATGGTGTTTTAACAGGTGCAGTTGGTGGTGAAATGATGTATTCAGAAGCAAAAGGTGATATGATTACACGTATTCAGAATTTATTAGGTATAGATAGAAAAAATACTTTAGTCGTAGGTGATGGTGCAAATGATTTAAGTATGTTTGCTCATGCTGATACTCGTGTGGCATTTTGTGGAAAACCTATACTTAGAGAAGCAGCTACACATTGTGTTGATGTAAAAGATTTAAGAGAAATTTTAAAAATAGTATAAGAAAATACGTGTGACATAGTCACATCTCAAGTTTTTGAGTTAACATTATGCTCATTTTGAGCATATTTTAAAAATAAATAATATAGGATAACAGAGTCATGGACATTTTACAAGCTATTATTATAGGAGTAATAGAAGGATTTACAGAATTTTTACCTATTTCGTCAACAGGTCATATGATTATTGCGAGTGAATTTTTAGGAATAGAGCAGAGTGCAGTGGTTAAAGCTTATGAGGTTATTATACAATTTGCAGCTATTTTAGCAGTGATGCTATTGTACAGAGATAAAATTAATTTAAATGAGATTGAACTTTGGAAAAAAATTGTAGCTGCTTTTTTCCCTTTGGCAATAGTAGGATTTTTATTAAAAGATTGGATTAAAGAGATTTTTACTGTCTCTACCGTTGCATGGATGTTTATCATCGGTGGTATTATATTTATTATTGTAGAGCAGTTTCATAAAGATAAAGAGAAGCCTTCTCAAGATATAGAAGAGGTAACATGGAAACAAGCTATAATTATAGGATTTGGACAGATTCTCTCTTTGGTTCCAGGAACGAGTAGAGCAGGTTCAACCATTATTGCTGGTATGCTCTCTGGTGTGAGTAGAAAAGCTTCTACTGAATTTTCTTTTCTCTTGGCAATTCCTGTAATGATGGCAGTGAGTGGCTATGATTTGTTAAAACATTATCAAGATTTTATTGGTGCTGATTTAACAGCGTTTGTTATTGGTTTTATAGTAGCCTTTGTGGTAGCGTATTTAACTATAAAACTTTTTATTGTTTTTTTGCAACGATTTACTTTTGTTGCATTTGGTATCTATAGAATAATTTTTGGAGTTATTCTGTTGATGATTTTGTAAACTATACAAGGTATAAAATTGACATTTAATGAATTTAATTTTCATAAAGACCTCTTAAAAGGGGTTAAGATAGCTGGTTTTAAAGAACCTAGTCCTATTCAAGAGATGGTTATTCCCATTATTGAAAAGGGTGAAGATTTGGTGGGACAAGCCCATACAGGAACAGGGAAAACAGCAGCATTTGGTCTGCCTTTAATGGATAAAATTGCCAAAAAAGAGATAGAACGTGCATTGGTCATTACACCAACAAGAGAGTTAGCAACACAGGTGAGTGATGAACTCTATCATTTGGGGCGTTTTTGTGGTATACGAACCATTACGGTTTATGGTGGAGTAGGATATGGACGACAAATTGCACTTATAAATAAAGGTGTACAAGTTGTTGTCGCAACACCTGGAAGACTTAAAGACCTTTATAAGAAAGGTAAAATAGACTCTTTCAATCCAGAAATAGTAGTGTTAGATGAAGCAGATGAGATGCTAGATATGGGATTTTTAGAAGAGATAAAAGAGATATTTGAATATATCCCTCAAAATAGACAAACTCTACTTTTTTCTGCAACCATGCCAGAGCCTATTAAAGAGTTGGCAAATGAAATTTTGACAAATCCTCAATTTGTTTCCGTTGTTGGAGAAGATGATAGCACAACAAATAATACTATAGAGCAGTCCTATTATGTCATAGAAGAAGCACAACGTGATGAAGCCATAGTTAAATTGCTAGAGACTGAAAAGACCAATAAATGTATTATCTTTTGTCGCATGAAACGTGAAGTAGATAGATTAACAGAACACCTAAAAGCAATGGGCTTTAATGCTGAAGGCTTACATGGTGATTTAGAGCAGATGGATAGAGACAGAATTGTTAAAGGCTATCGTCGTGGAGAGAGTAAAATTATGGTGGCTACAGATGTTGCTTCAAGAGGCTTAGATGTTAAAAATGTGTCACATGTTTTTAACTATCATATTCCCTTTGACCCTCAATCGTATGTACATAGAATTGGACGAACTGGACGTGCAGGTAAAGCTGGAAAAGCTATCACTTTAGTCTCTACAACAGAGTTTAAAGAGCTTCAACGTATTCAAAAAGAGGTTGGTGCTGACATGAAACTAGAAACTATTACACTAGATGGCATGAGTAACGCTTCTATTGATTTTACATCTTTAGAAGCAGATGTTAGAGATGTGGTTATTAATGAAAATGCTGCTGAGTTTATTGATAGTATGGAAGACATGGATTATCATGAGTTTGTTGAACGTGTAGTTTCTCTATTGTTTCAAGAAGAAAAGTCAAATTCTAATCTCTTAGGATATGACCAAAATACAGTAAATACAATGCTTAATGAGTATCAGAGTGAACAAAAAGTAGCACGGCAAAATAATCGTAAAAAAAAGAGACGTTAAATTAAGTTTTTTCAAGTAAAAACAGCTAAAATATTGCATAAAATTAGTACAGAAGGTTTTTTATGGCTGAAGTGAATTATGTAGTAGAAGCATTGAAGTTTATGGTACTTGGAATGGGAGTTGTTTTTTTATTTCTCTTTATTCTTGTTAAAGTAGTTGAGCTTCAAGCAAAGCTTATTGCAAAGTATTTTCCAGAGAATACTCCCCAGACACCTGCTGTTCCAGCAGGTAATGTAACAGAAGATGAAAATCGCAGAGTTGCTGCTATTATTGCTGCTGTAACAGAATTTCGTAACAAAAAATCATAACATGAAGGTATAAGATGGCAAAAAAATATATTGATGTGATGGATACAACTTTTAGAGATGGATTTCAATCTGTCTTTGGTGGTCGTGTTCTCATGGATGACTTTTTCCCAGCAGTAGAAGCTGCAAAAAATGCAGGAATAAATCACTTTGAATTTGGTGGAGGAGCTAGATTTCAGAGTCTTTTTTTCTATTTGCAAGAGAATGCTTTTGATATGATGGATAAGTTTAGAGAGATAGTAGGACCAGAAGCAAACCTACAGACTCTTTCTCGTGGTATTAACACGGTAATGCTCGATACAGGAAGTAGAGAGTTGATTGATTTACATGCAAAACTTTTTAAGAAGCATGGAACAACAACAATAAGAAACTTTGACGCTTTAAATGATGTAGATAACTTGGCATATTCTGCTGAGTGTATTAAGCGTCATGGTCTTAATCATGAAGCAGTCATTACTATGATGGATTTACCACCAGGTTGTAAAGGTGCTCATGATGTAACTTTTTATGAAAAAACTTTAAGAAATATGTTAGATGCAGGAATTACGTTTGACTCTTTATGTTTTAAAGATGCATCAGGTACAGCAAACCCAAATAAAGTTTATGAAACCATCTCAATGGCTAGAAAACTTTTAGGTGAAGAAGTTCACTTAAGACTTCATACTCATGAGACAGCAGGTGTTTCAGTTGCTTCTTATTTGGCAGCTCTTGAAGCAGGTGCAAATGGAATTGATATGGCAGCATCACCTGTTTCAGGTGGGACATCACAACCAGATATCTTAACCATGCTTCATGCTGTTAAGGGTACTAATTATAATCTTGGTGATTTAGAGCTTGTTAAAATATTAAAATATGAAGAGCGTTTACAAGAGTGTCTAGCTGAGTATATGATTCCACCAGAAGCAACTCAAGTATCACCTCTTATTCCTTTCTCTCCAATGCCAGGTGGTGCATTGACGGCAAATACACAGATGATGAGAGATGCTGATACTTTAGATAAGTTTGATGAAGTAATTTTAGCCATGAAAGAGGTTGTTGAGCGTGGTGGTTACGGAACATCTGTAACACCAGTTTCTCAGTTTTATTGGCAACAAGCTTATGCAAATGTTATGTTTGGTGACTGGAAACAGATAGCTCCTGGTTATGGACGTATGGTATTGGGTTACTTTGGTAAAACACCAGTTGAACCAGATCCAGAGATTGTTAAATTGGCATCTGAAAAGTTAAAACTTGAGCCTACAACAGAAAATCCATTGGATTTTGCAGACAAAGAAGTTACAAAGTCAATTGCTTACTGGACAAAAGTTCTTGAAGATGAAGAGCTAGAAGCAACAGAAGAGAATATCTTTATTGCAGCATCATGTGATCAAAAAGGTATTGCGTTTTTAAAGGGTGATGGCCCTTTAATGGTAAGAAAAGGTAAAAATAATCAAAATTGTGGAGATGAAGAGATGAGTGGAAGTTATACAGTAGTAGTAGATGGTAAGAGTTATAGTGTTCAAGTTGCAGAGGGTGATGCAGAGATTTCAGTAGCACCTGTTGCTGCAGCAACTACAACAGCTGCTCCAGTAGCAGCACCAGCAGCTACTGGTGGAAAAGGTTCTATTGAGATTAACTCTCAAACTCCTGGTAATGTTTGGAAAATTTTAAAAGCAGCAGGAGACACTGTAAACGAAGGTGAGCAGATTATGATTCTTGAAGCTATGAAGATGGAAATTGATATTGTAGCTGAAAAAGCAGGTGTGATTAAATCTATTGAAGTTAACACAAATGACGCTGTAGTCGATGGACAGCTTCTTGCCACAATGGAGTAATTCATGAAATTAAAACAGATTTTTATCTCGCTTCTTTTTGCGATGGTTGCTTTGACTTCAATGTCATATGCAACAGAGCATGAAGATGCATCAGAAGTAAGTTCAGAAAAAAAAGTGTATCAACCAAAGAGTATTACTGAATTAGGGGTAAGCTTTTGGGAAACTACAGGTATTAAAGCAATCTTTGATACTGATGATGGAGAGATGAGTGCAGACCCTGCAGGAGAGTCTAAAGAACATGTTATGAGTGCTTTTGAGTCATCTTTTGGTCGTATTATTATGATTCTTATTGTTTTTACACTCTTCTATTTAGCCATTGCGAAAGGTTTTGAGCCACTATTATTAATTCCTATTGCTTTTGGTGGTTTACTTGCCAATATTCCTCTTGCACATATGGCAGGGCCAGAAGGAATGTTAGGAGTTATCTATAATATGGGTATTGCCAATGAGTTTTTCCCTCTGCTTATTTTTATGGGTGTTGGAGCTATGACAGACTTTGGACCACTACTAGCAAATCCTAAAACAGCATTACTTGGTGGTGCTGCTCAATTTGGTATTTTTGGTTCATTAGTGGGAGCCGTTGCACTTGGATTTGACCTCCAAGATGCTTCAGCTATTTCAATTATTGGTGGGGCTGATGGTCCAACCTCAATCTTTATTGCCAATAGGTTGGCACCAGATATGTTAGGAGCAATTGCCGTTGCTGCTTACTCATACATGGCATTGGTACCTGTTATTCAACCTCCAATAATGAGAGCATTGACAACAAAAGAAGAGCGACAAATTAAAATGGGTGTGCAACGACGAGTACATCGATTAGAGAAGTTGATTTTTCCTATTATTGTTTTGATGTTGTCTATTATGGTACTTCCTGAGTCTACACCTTTAATAGGTGCATTTGCTTTTGGTAACTTTGCTAAAGAGTCAGGTGTAGTTGACAGACTCTCTGATACCATGCAGAACTCATTAATTAATACTGTTACTATTTTCTTAGGTCTTGGTGTTGGTTCTAAACTGGCAGCTGATAAGTTTTTGGTTCTTGAGAGTTTAGGAATTATGATTATTGGTCTTTTAGCATTTTCTGCTGGTACTGCAATGGGTGTTATTATGGCTAAAATCATGAATAAATTCTCTAAAGAACCGATTAATCCACTTATTGGGGCAGCAGGGGTTTCTGCTGTACCAATGTCAGCTAGAGTTGTATCAAAGGTTGGTTCGGAAGAGAAGCCAGGAAATGTACTTCTTATGCATGCAATGGGACCAAATGTTGCAGGTGTAATTGGTTCAGCTGTTGCAGCTGGTGTGTTGCTCTCTATTTTTAAATAGAAAAACACAGTATTTAATAGGTAATTAGCTTTAAGTAAGTTAATTAATATATCTTCAATAGTATAATTTTATACTATTGAATTTATAGTAAATAAAATGAGACAGATAGGTCTTATTTTATTTGCTATAGTTGATCATAGTATCAAATTTTAAAAAATAGCAAATTAAAATATTTTTACACAAAAGGCACATATAATGAGCACCCGTACACCAAATGGTCTGGATAAACTTGGACTTGAAAACATTGGGAAAGTTTACTACAATCTTAGCTATGATGAACTTCAAGCACATGAAGTTAATAAAGGTGAGTGTAAGATCTCATCTACTGGCGCAGCAATGTGTGATACAGGTATTTTTACAGGTAGAAGTCCTAAAGATAAATATTTTGTAGATCAAGCACCATCAAATGAACATATTTCATGGGGAAAAATCAATAAAAAAATCAATAAAGAAAAATTTGAAACACTTTATGATTTAACAAAAAAACAGTTATCTGATTCTGATATTTATATTATGGATGTTTATGCTGGTTCTAGTGCAGAAAGTAAGAGATCAATTAGATTTGTTTCTCAAGTTGCTTGGCAAGCTCACTTTGTTAAAAATATGTTTATTCGTCCTACTGAAGAGGAGTTAGAGACTTTTGAACCTGATTTTGTTGTTTACAATGCTTGTAAAACAGTTAATGAAAATTATAAGGCTATGGATTTAAACTCTGATGTATATGTATGTTTTAATGTAGAAGAAAACATATCTATAATTGGTGGTACATGGTATGGTGGTGAGATGAAAAAAGGTATTTTCTCTATGATGAACTACTGGTTACCACTTGAAGGTAAACTCTCAATGCACTGTTCTGCAAATGTTGGAGATGAAGGCGATGTAGCTCTTTTCTTTGGTCTTTCAGGAACAGGCAAAACAACACTTTCAACGGATCCCAAAAGAGCTTTAATTGGTGATGATGAACATGGTTGGGACGACAATGGTGTCTTTAACTTTGAGGGTGGATGTTACGCAAAAGTAATTAATCTTGATCCAAAATCAGAACCTGAAATTTATGCTGCTATTAGTAAAGATGCTCTTTTAGAGAATGTTGTATCAGCTGATGATGGTAAAGTAAATTATGAAGATGTCTCTAAAACAGAGAATACAAGAGTCTCTTACCCTATAGAGCATATTGAAAATCATAAAGAAGATTTACAAGCTGGTCATCCAAATAATATTATCTTCTTATCTTATGATGCCTTTGGTATTTTACCACCAGTCTCTAAGTTAAATAAAGAACAAGCAATGTACTATTTCTTAAGTGGATATACAGCAAAAGTTGCAGGAACTGAACGTGGTATTACTGAGCCAGTTACAACGTTTTCTGCTTGTTTTGGTGAAGCATTTTTACCTTTACATCCAACAGCTTATGCAAAGTTACTTGGTAAGAAAATTGATGAGCATGATGTAAATGTTTACCTTGTTAATACAGGGCTTAATGGTGCAGGAAAAAGGATGAGTATTAAAGATACACGAGCTTGTATTAATGGTATTCTTGATGGTTCTATTAATAATGCAGAGTTTGATACATTAGAAGTATTTAACTTGCAGTTTCCTAAATCACTTAGTGGAATAACAGATAATAGCATATTAAATCCTAAAAGTACATGGAAAGATGAAGATAAGTTTACTGAAACTATTGAAAGTCTTGCTGTAGAGTTTATTAAAAATTTTGATAGATACAACGATAATGGTTCTGAATTTGATTACTCAAAAGCAGGTCCATCTTTATAATCAATAAATGATTTTAGCTAAATAAAGCCCCTCTGGAGGGGCTAGTTTAGTTATATATCTCTTCTTAAGTTCGAGTTGCTCTTTTAATTCTTTTAATATTAACTTCCCTAATGAAACTTGCATAGCTGATTCTACCATCATACGTACTTGTGAGCGTAAAAAACCATTGGCTTCAAAATATAGTATATGATAGTTATTATATGGTCTGTAATAGGCTTTATAAATGTGTCGTATATTGGTATGGGTTATAGACCCCGTTTTTATAAAGTTAGAAAAATCATGTATCCCCTCAAATAACTTAAGTGAACTTTCTAATAATTTTTTATCAAAATTTGGATAATATGAAACATGATTTTGTTCGAATATAGAAGGTATTGAAGTTTTAAAAATATAACGATAAACCCTCTTCTTTGCAGAAAATCTTGAGTGAAAATTATTTGAGATAAAAGAGATATGTTTAAAAGATATATATTTTAGTTTTCTATTGAGTTCAAACTTTAGTTTCTTTAAGTCAGACCAAAAGTCAGGTACTAAAAAGTCTATAACTTGTCCTGTAGCATGCACACCTGCATCAGTCCTACCACTTCCAATGATCGAATCATGAATACCTAGTGAACGTAGAGCTATCTCTATATGTGTTGTAATAGTATTGTTAGTACTTTTTTGTTTTTGGAATCCTTGAAAGTAACCTCCATCATAAGAGATGACAGCCTTGACTCTTTGCATCTAAAAATACCTTTGAACATTATGTTTAAATAGAAATAGACCAAGAATATAAGTAAGACTAAGAGCTAGAACTAATGCTAGATAGTTACCTTGACTTTCTAAAAGCGTAGCAGTTGAATAGACTCCAATAGTTGTGATACCTAATATATGATAGGCATAATTTTTTTGATATCTTGGGTTTATTATAGAAAATGCAGCAATAATATATAATGCTATAATTGGAATAAGGCTTATATATATAAAAAATAGAATTCTTCCTTTACCTTTTTTACTCAATGAGAGCTTTTCCCAATAGTTAAAAATATTTTGATAGGTAAATTCTTCACTGTTCAAATTCTGAAAAACTTGCATTTTTTCATAATGTATCTCTTTTAATGATTCATCTGTAAATGTATATCCTGATCCATTTTTTAGTGTCAAAGTAATTACAGCATCTTTATTCTCAATACTTGCACTTTTTGCCATAAATAGTTGGTTGCTATGTGTTTTATCTTTATTATATATTACAACATTACGAAGAGTATTCTTATCTTTATCTTTAACATATATAAAAAGATTTCCAAATTTTTGACCCAGTTTAGAGGGATTGATATTTACTTGAGCCTCTGAGGCTTTTAGATGTTTGAATGCTTTAAACTGTTGTTTCGTTTTTGGCATAAGCCCCAAAGATAAAATAAGTAAAACAATAGAAAATAAAATAGATATAAAAATAAAACTATTCATAATAGACTTAGAGTCCTTACCTAAAGCAAATAAAGCCATGAGTTCATTATCATTTGAGAGTCGAAGTAGGGTTGTAACTACAGATACTAAAAATGAGATGGGTATAGTATAAAACAAAATAGCTGGTAGATTGTAGCTAAATAACTGTATCATCTCTAGGAATGATATTTGTATGGAGGCTGTTAATGCAGATATTTTAATAATAAAAACCAATGCCCCTATAAAAAATAGAGGTAGAAATATAGTCAGAAAAGAGGAGGTGAAATTATAAGACAAGTATTTTGCTATACTCATCTTTGATTTTTTAACCATAGATAATAAATTCTACTAAAGAGCTAACTTGGCTGTCAAATATATAGACTATAAAGGTTCCCATAGCCAAGAATGGTACAAAAGGAACAGCTCTGTCTTTTGCTAGGATTGATGGAATCATCGCTAAAATAGCTGCAATAAATAGTGCATAGAAAAAGAGAGGAAAACCAAGTAATGCTCCCATGGTTCCTGCTACTATAATGTCTCCTTCTCCCATTGCCTCTTTGTTTAAAAAGAAGCTTAGATAGTAACGAAGTAGTGCCAATCCACCAGCAGCCATAAGTGCATTTTGAAGTGCATCTATAGCCCAAGGGTTCACAATAGCTAAAGCCAATGCCAAAAGATTTAAGTTGTCAGGTACTGCCATATATTTAAAATCTATCATCACCAAAGCCAACAGTAGAGTAAAGACCACAAAGACTACAGGCATATACCAGACAAGTCCAAGTTTATAAAATAGTGAAACAGCAATGAGAGCAGTTGTTAATTCTATGAGTGGATATTGTACCGATATTTTTTCTGAACAAAAACCACATTTACCTCTTAAAAATAACCATGAAAATATAGGGATATTATGGTACCACTTCAAAGGTGTTTGACATGATTGACATTTTGATGCAGGAAAGGCTATACTTTCACCTTTTGGTATACGATAAATCACTACGTTTAAAAAAGAACCTATAAGGATTCCAAAAATAAATACAAATATTACAATGGTTAATTCACCCATTAAACCCCTCCAAATCGACGGTTTCTGTTAATATACTGGTTGATAATATCTTCCAGTTCTGTTGGTGTAAAGTCAGGCCAAAGTGTCTCGGTAAAGAAAAACTCCGTATAACTTAACTGCCAAAGTAAAAAGTTTGAAAGTCTTACCTCTCCACTGGTACGTACCATAAGGTCTACATCTGTATAAGGCGTGTTTAGTTCATTGCCTAAACTCTCTTCTGTTATGGCTTCTTTTCTCT
>JALUKQ010000153.1 GCA_027056485.1 Campylobacteraceae bacterium
TACTTATGTATTTCTTCCTGACAATATTTCTTTTCAACATAATCATAAATCAAGAAAGTATAAAAGATATGAAAAAGTTTTAGAGTTAATTCAAGAAAATCCTAAATATGATATGAATATTACAAGTTTAGGTAGTAAAGCTAAAGAAATAAATAGATTTATTTTGATGAATAAAAAATCAAACCAAGAAAAAATAACAGTTGAGAATTATAATTATGACTTGGCGAACAATATAATAAATCGACTAATAGATAAACATGAAGATTTGTGGAAAAGAGAAAAGAATATGAAATCTCTTGTTTTAGAACAACAAGTTTTATTCTATGCACATGGAGATGGACCTTATTTATTGACAACAACTGAAAATATTTTTAATATAAGAAGTTCAAAAGAATGTTTATTACTTGATTTAAGTGAGTTTAATGATAGTGCTATTGAAGAAATAATTAGAAGTTATAAACAACATTTAATTGATAATGGAAATGTAGATTTTTCTGATTTAGAAAAATTTAGACAGAAAGTATTAGCTTTGATTACAAATATTAACAGTAATATTAAGACGATGCGTAAAGCTGTTGCTGGAGAGTTGTAGATGAATACGGTTGAACATTATGACGTTTTTATATCGTTTAAAAACTTAGATGAAAATGGGAATGATACGGAAGATAAAGAAATAGCCTATAAGCTTTATAGATATCTTTCTTCTAAAAAATTAAACGTATTTTATTCCCCTGAAACATTAAAAATATTAGGAAGTGATGATTGGGGTGAGACAATACAAAGAGCAATATCTCTCTCTAAAGTTTTTATTGCAATTGGAACATCAAAGAAATATTTAGAATCACAGTGGCTTCAAAAAGAAAGAACATCTTTTCTGGCATTGAGATACTCAGATAGGACAAGAGTTATTTATTCTTACATTGGTTCATCAATGACTACTCATAATTTATCTGAAGATTTAAAAAATATTGAAAGTTTTAATGACAATAGGGAGGGAGAGTTAGATAGATTGTATGAGTACATCTCTAATCATTTTTTCAACTTAGCAATAACTCCAAGTATTTCAAAGGCTAAAGTAAGTGATAGTGAAATTGAAAATAATACTTCTTTACAAGTAGATTTATTTGATAATATTATTATGAATCGTTCAGATAAACTTTTTAGAAAGATATTGTTTATTAGGAAAGAAGTTGTTCCTAAATTAAAATTAATTCCCTTGACTGAATATAGTCATGACTCTGAATCACATGCTAAACAAACTTTGATATTTATTGCAGAACTATTTTATGAAGGATTGAATAAGTTAACAAATAGAGAATTGTTTATCCTTGCTATTTTTACATTGATACATGATATTGGAATGAGGGCAAGAGAAGGGTTTTCTCCAAAACGTTTATATCAATCACATCATATTTACTCTAAAGATTATACTTATGAATTAAATAAAAAAGGCTTCTTAAATAATGAAGATACTGAAATAATTGCCTCCCTATGTTTATTGCATAAAGAACAAGTAAGCAGGGCAAAAATACATTTCAGTAAGATTGAAACTGATGTTAGAACAGGAACTATTTTTTCTATGTTTAAAATCGCAGACATGCTAGATGTGGAAACACAACCTGGTGAGATATTAAGAATTAAACCAGAGTTATTACATCAAACTATTGGAGGTCTTGATATTAACTCAATAAAAAATATTATAACAGTCTGGAAAGGAATAGATATTTCAGATAATATATTTGAAGCATGGTATAGCTTTTTTGAAAATAGATTAAATGATTTAAATATTGAGTTGTTGGAGATTGGATATACGTATAAATTGAATGTTGAAAAATAATAGATTCGTATTACTTGTGTAACGGCTTCAAGTTCAGAGTTAAGACTTGTAGTAAATCAAGGAGAGGAGTAAGCAGTTAGGAGCTTTGGAGATGAAGAAAAAAATATTTATATCATATGGAAAAAAACCTCAAAAATATGTTGATTTTGTTATACGTATTAAAAAAGATTTAGAGAATATGGGCTATCAAGTTTGGTTAGATACTGAAAATATACGAGTAAGATCTGATTGGGAACAGGTACTGGAAGATGCTTTGTTATCTAATGAGGAAGTAGTGTTTTTTATGACGGAACATGCAGTTAGAAGACCTAATGGATTTTGTCTTAATGAAATTTCTTATGCTATTTCAGAAAATAAGCCAATTATTCCAGTTATGTTGGAAAAGGTTACTCCACCGTTATCAATTTGTCGCTTACAATGGATAGATATGATAAGTATTTGGGATGAAGGTACTACTGGGTTTAATGAAGAGTTGTACCAAATTCATTTAGAACAATTAATAGCTGTTTTAGAGGAAAATAGTAAATTAATTGAACCAAGTTCAAATCATTCTTTAGTCAAGTTATTAGAACCTCAAAATTTTGATTTAGATATTGCAAAACAAACAAAAAACTTTATAGGAAGAGAATGGATATATAGTGAAATTTTAACTTGGGTAAACGATTCTAAGGCTTCTCCCGTCTTATGGATCACAGCTAAAGCAGGATATGGGAAGACAGCAATAGTTGCAAATTCCATTCATATATTACCAAATATTGCAGGTGTTTTTTTCTGTCAATATGATAGTGTGTTAAGAAGAAATCCACTAGAGCTTATAAAAACATTTGCTTATCATATGTCAACACAATTACCAAAGTATAAAGAAGAAATTGAAAAAATAAGTAATGATGAGTATCAAAAATACTCTAAGAATTCTAAAGATTTTTTTCAAAAAATAATTCTTGAACCTATGAATGAAATTGAAGCTCCTAAAAATAATCATATTTATATAATTGATGGTTTAGATGAGATTGAAGATGAAAAATTTGGGATCATACATTTAATAGCCAATGAGTTTGAAAAATTACCTAAATGGTTAAGATTACTGATTGTCAGTAGACCTGAACCTAATTTAAAAATAGCATTGTCAAAATTTTCTCCTATGGTGCTTGATGCAAAAGATACAGATGAAAATAGTGAAGATATAGAAAAAATAATTACTAAAGAGTTAGGAGATATTGATATTCATATGATGAGAATACTTATCAAGAAAAGTCAAAGTAATATGCTTTATATTAGTGAGTTACTTTCTGCCATTGAACATGGTAGTATTTCTATTGAAAATATTGATGCTTTTCCAAATGAGTTGAGTGGAGTTTATGAACAGTACTTTCTTAGACAATTTCCAAATATTGAAGAGTATGAAGAGAATCAAGAAAAAATTTTTCAACTTATGGTTGCAACTAAGGTTTCGTTACCTTTAAAATATTTAAAAGAAATATTGGGCTGGAATAAAAAAAAGATGAAGAGAGTAAAAGATTCTATAGGTTCATTAATTTATGTAAATAATGAGAAAGTAGAATTTTTTCATAAAACACTTTATGATTGGCTTATTGATGAAGAACAATGTAGCGAAGATTACTTTGTAGATGATGAAGAGGGAATAGAACAAATATTAAATTGGATAGTTACTAAATACAATAAAATTCATCACAATTTCATTCAAGAGTTGTATAAAAATTTCTACTACTTTAACAATAGAAAAACATCATTTGAAATAATTGAATTTTTAATGAACGAAAATCATGCAAAGTTTGATGATATTTTAAATTATATATCTATGAGTAAAGGTGACTCGAAATGGAATCAAGCTACAGAAGTAATTAATAAGTATCTAAAAAATAATAATTTTAATGAGATTGAGACAGCTTACTTTTACTATACGATAGGTAGAGTTTATGTAGATGATTTAGAAAATTTTGAAAAGGCTGAACAGTATTTAAATAATTCTATAGAAATTTACCAAAATTATTCCAATCAAGTGAAAGTTAATATAGTGAGTAATACACTTTCTATCTATTACTTTTCTAAAGGAGATTATAAAAAAGCAAAAGATATTTTACAACCAGTATATGAAGAAGTATTAAAAAATGACCAGTCAATCTATGGTAAGAGTATGATTGAAGTTGTTCATAGTAATTATATGGTTTATCACAAAATATCTAAAGTAAAAGAAGAGCTTCATGAGAGAGTGAATTTTATAAATATGGAAGTTAAATCTTATTATTTCAATAATAGTGCCATTATGGAAGTTTACAGGGGAAATATCGATAAGGCAAAGAAGCTCTTTGACAAAGCATTAGATATAGCAGATAAATATCAGAAATATTATGCAAAAGCAGCAATTCTCTATAATAAAAGTTTATTACTTGATAATAAAGAACTATTTTATGAATCTAAAAATATTGTGGATAGTAATCAATATAGTATTGGTAGCTATATTTTAGATAATTTTGACTCGCATGATCATATATTAAATACATTGAAAGTAAATAAAAAAAATTATTGGATATGCATTAAAAATATTGATTTATTAATTTAAGGATGGGAAATGGGTGTAAGAACATTAATTGATATAGAACAGGTTAACAGGTTGCTTGAAAAGTATAATTTTAGTTTTGTAAATTTAGAGCAAACCATAGATGGAATTTCTGATACAACCTATATTGGAGTAGATAAACATAATACACAATATATATTTAAAATATATGAATCTGCTGATAAAGAGGTTTTGAGAAATGAGATAGTTTTACTTAGCTCCCTAAAGAATTTACCCACTCCAAGATTTTTATTGTCAAATGAAAAAATAGAGTTATTTGATGCAAAACCAATAGCTCTGTTTAGTTATCTTGAAGGAGAATCAATTGAAGCTCCTTCATTAAAACAAGTTAGTAAAATAGGAAATTTTTTGGGTTCATTTCATAATCAAACAATTGGAATGAACTCTATTAACCCTAATTTATATACACAAAATCAATTAAAAAAAATGGTTAATAATATTCAAGTATCATCTTTTGATAAATTTACTAAAGATGACTTTATGAAAAGATATAAGTTGATTCAAAACTTAAAAATAGAAAATAATTGTGTTATTCATGGAGATCTGTTTCCAGATAATGCTAAGTTTGTTAATGATAAACTAACTGGTGTTTTTGACTTTATTGAATCATGTATTGGTGATTCAATTTTTGATTTAAGTGTTGTTGCTAATAGTTGGTGTTTTAATAGAGACAGCACCTTAAATATTGAATACTTAAATACTTTACTCAATGCTTATAATGGTGTCAATAAAAATAAAATTGAAGTAAAGACTATAAAAGAATATATGTTGTTTGCCTCATTATTTTATGCATCTCAAAGATTTAATACAAAATATATTGAAAAGCGTGGGGTCGATGTTAAGGATTATAAGGAATATATTGTTAAGTTTGATAATATCTTTGAAGAGTTATGAATATAAGATTGCTTAACATAACACTCCATTCTGTTGAGAATATTTTGAACCCTATGTCAGCTCACTAAGCCAAAAAAAACATAAAAATAATATAATACTTAAAGATAATACAAATTCGCCGAAGTTTCTTTTTTTCGCCGAAGTTTAAAAAGAGTGGATGATGAAAAAAAGAGTAAAGCTAGAAGAGATAAAACGACTTTTTGAATTGATGAGACATTCATCAAATAAAATCTTCAAGTTCTCTTCTAATAATTTTTTCAATTAAACCAATCTCATCATCACTAAGTAACTCAAAATACTTCTCTCTTTTTCTCTTAGAGAGTTTTCCTCCATTCTGAACCATAAAGGTTATCAGCATCTTAACCATATTGTTAGGCATAGCAACAATATTATTGATAGCCAAAGAAGCCCTATCAAAAGCATTAAGATAGTTGAGTTCAGAGGGTAAAGTCTCTTTTATCACTTTTTTAACAGCTTCATAGATAAACTCACAACTCTCTGTGGCATTGAAGAACCGATATAAATCTATAGTCTCATTGAGTATCTCAACATTGCCATTTTGGGTCTCTTTCCACTCAATCATGGACATTAAGGGTTTAGTATGAGTGACTAAAATATCACGATACTTTTCTATCTCATCTAAAATAACACTCGATAGAGGAAAAATCAACCCTTTAGGGTAAAAATCTCTTTGAGCTAAAATGTGGTGTAACAAATAGCGATGAATCCGTCCATTTCCATCTTCTAAAGGGTGAATGTAAACAAAAGAGAATGCTACAACAACAGCATGAAAAACAGGGTCAATCTCATCATTCATTAAAAAACTGTTTAACTCAACCCAATGGCTCATGAGATGGTTTAAATCACTACTCTTTGCACCAATAAATTCAGGAATTGGACGGTTCTCTCTGTCTCTGTCTCCTAAAAAGACTTCATCGTCTCTTAGCCCAATTTTTACAAACCTTGAGTCTTCTAAAAGTATGGAGTGAAGTCGTTCTATCTCTTTGAGACTTAACTCTTTTTGTCCTGCTTGATTAATAATCTTTCCCCAATTTTCAATTCGATTGCGTGTTACTCTCTCTCCCTCTATCTCAAAAGAGGCTTGTGTATCGGCAAGAAGTAAAAAGCTAGAAGCCCTACGTATAAGCGATTTAGAGATACCATTTACAATAGTTGAAACATCAGTTTTTAGAGTTGAAGTAACAAACTCCTCTAGCTTTTTAGTGCGTTGAATAATGGGGCAGATATGGGCTGTTCCTAGAAGATTATTATTAATTTTATGTCGTTTAGATTTTAGAGGGTACTTTTTAGTAAAATACTTTTTATCATCTAAAAGGTCATCATATTTTCCTACAGGTAAATCCTCTAGTGGCAACTCTTCACCTAATAAAAACTCATAATAGAACCATATTTTTTTACTCAATATTCGTTTAGGGTTAGTGCTGATATAATAGGTTAATTCCTCTTTTGGAAACTGTTTGAGTATAAGTTTTAAAACCAACAAATCAATAACTTCATGCTTAATGGCAAACTCTAAATGAGCGTAGGTACTATTTTCTACTCTATAAGCACTATCAAAAATGAGCCAACTGTTTTTTTGAATGGTTTGAGAGCTAAGTCGTTTGGTACTAATGGCTGAAAACGCTCTTAGTGGAGCTATTAAACCAAAATGTTCAAGTAACCAAGAGAAGCCAACTAAATTACATTCGTGGGGTAACTCTCTATTTTGAAAACTAAAAGTCATAAAATTATCCATTTCTCTCGGAATTTTAGTTATTTATTTGGAATTTGTTTAATAAATAGCTAATTTTTCGGAATTTTTGTTATTTTATGTAGTATAGCATAAATTTTTAATTAGGGTATTTTGAATAAT
>JALUKQ010000154.1 GCA_027056485.1 Campylobacteraceae bacterium
ATATCTAAAACATGCATACAAACCCCTAAATATAAGACTTTGATAGATTTTTATTTTATAAATATTACTCTTGAAATAATGCTAACTTAATTTCTTTTTTAGCTTAACTTAATGGCGTTGACCCCCTCCTTTCAAAAATAGTTTAAAGAAAAAACTGCTTTATCATTGGATGAGTTGAGTGGTTTATTGTTGGGGAGGGGTGAAGAGACGTTTTAGAATAAACAAATCAAAGTTCCCATTCATTCTCAGAAAATATACCTAAAACTTCTATTTGATTTCTTTTAATATTTATTCGATAAGGTATAACATAACCATAAAAGACCAAATCTCGAATATGATGGTCATTAGATTTTAAAGAGGCTCTACATTTATAGGGCATATTGTCTAAATCTAAAACTTGCTCATTTAATTTATGAACAAATTCTAATGCTCTGTTTAAACTGTCTTGGGCAATAAAATCTAAAACAGCTTCTAATTCAAGTAAATAGCGAGAGGTCTTAACTATCTGCATGTTTATTTTTAACTCTTTGAAGCATCTCATCCATACCATCCATATATGGTGTTAAAACTTCTGTACCATTATTAATAGCTTCTACTCTTTTTTGTATTTCTTGTTTAAAAATATCTTTATTTATATTCTGTTTATAAAAATCAAGAAGCTGATAGAGTGCTTCTTTTACATTTGGCGTAGAAAACTGCTTTTGTAAATCATCTATAAAACTTTTATCTAAGTCTATATTTAACTGCATACTTTTCTCCTATATTTTTTTCATTATATCATTGAGCTTCTTGTGTTTAAATTAAAGTAACCTAAGCCCTATTCCTCATAAATATCAAAGCCCCTAACTCTGCACCAACATCATTTGCTACAACATCACACTTGACTTTAAAAAGATGAAAGATTCTCTCATCTTTGACACCCTCTAGGCATTCGTAATTTCCCATTCCTTTGGCTATGACTAAGTCTATGGAGTTGTAGAGTTTCATAAACTCATCACTAGCATGGTCGTAGGCTAAACCTGGGGTATTTACTCCCGAGTCTACTACTATTGCTACCTCTTCCATATTTATCTCGTTGGCTTCTAAAAGGGTTACGTCATTTATGATGGGTCTTCCCCTTACAGCGTAATAGCATTTTAATGTAGGGTACTCTTTTGCAATCTGTTCTAAAAGTAACTTATCAAAAACATGCTCACCTACATTGTCACCTACTATCATAAAAGTTTTTGCCTCTTTTAAACGTTCCAAAAATAGAGCTTCATCATCTATAGTAAAATCTGTTTCAAATACTTTTCCAAACTCTACATCTAAGTCAAAGTGATTAGGAGTGGCAAAATCTATTACATTACCAGCCACAGCAGCTTTAATAGCATCAGAAGTAGTTTTAACCTGCTTTTTAACACTTGGTAGTAACTTACTTGCCTCTTGCGTAGAAAGCTCTTTAAGGGCTTTGTAGACATCTTCACTATTTGTAAACGAAGCCAGTTTTGGGTAGAGGTCAGCAGCAGCAACAGGTGGTGATACTTCTTCATAATTGGCAATAGAAGCAGAAGCAACTTGCATCATTTTTTTAGAAGTTAGCTCATCAAGATTTAAGTTTTTAGCTACACGAAGTGATTGGTTAAGTAGACATGATAGACAGTCAGATTTTAAATTCATGTGATTTCTTTTTGATGCATTATAGCAATCAAGAATTAAAAAAAGAAGAGAGAAAAAAGTTATGGGGGAAATAACCATTCTCCAGCAAAAGCTGGAGAATAAAAGTAGAAAGAGAAACTATATACCGAAATTTGTAGCTCTCATCATTTCTGTGATGTATTCTATAAGTGGATCAACATAGAAGATTGAACCTACTGTTACAAACACAGCCAAACCAAGAATGGTCAAAAGAGGTTTAGAAACGTTGTAGTACGTAGTCTCTTTTGTTACCTGTTCTGTTGGCTCTCTTAGGAACATGTAAACAATCAGTTTCAAGTAGTAATACGCTGCGATAGCAGAGTTAAGACCCATAATAATTGCTAACCAAATATACCCTGCATCAATCGTTGCAGACATTAAATAAACTTTACCCCAGAATACTGAGAATGGTGGAACACCTGCTAAAGACAACATAAATAGACCCATAACGACAGCACCCATTGGCATGATTTTTACCATACCTGAGAACTTCTCGTAAGGGTGATCATATCGTGCATGGTGAACTCTATGTTTATGACGACTTACCCATAACATTGCAAATGCACCAAGGTTGGTAAACATAAATAGTCCATAGTATAAGAATATACCTGTATTTGCTTTCTCTGTTGCAAGAGCAATCGCTACCATGACAAAACCAGCATGAGAGATAGAAGAGTAGGCTAACATACGTTTAACATCTTCTTGAACCAGTGCCATTAAGTTTGCTAGTGTCATAGTAAGAACAGCCAAGATAATAATCATCGTCTGTACCCACTCTATTTGAAGCTCAATGAACATCTCAAAAATTCTCATAGAGACAACAAATGCTGCAACTTTTGGAACAACTGACATATAACCTGCTAGAGGAGCAGAAGCACCCTCATAAACATCTGGTGCCCATGTATGGAAAGGGAATAGAGAAAGTTTAAATGCAAATGCAGTTAAAAGTAACCCTGCCCCACCAAGTAGGAACATCATCATCCCAGGTTCACCCATTCTACTTTGAATAGCTGGTGCAATTTGATACAACTCTAAACTTCCTGAGATTCCATAAAGAATTGCTGAACCCATAGTGAAGAAACCAGCAGCCAATGCACCCATAGTAAAGTACTTAACAGCTGCCTCAAATGAGTTATGTCTGTTGTGCATTGCAATCAATGTATAGAGAGACAAAGAAGCCGTTTCAAGACCAATAAAAATAAGAATCAAGTTGTCTGAACTTACCATAAATTGGAATCCTGCAATCATAAACAAAAAGAGTGCAAAAAATTCAGGATATGAATATTCATGAAACCTTTTCGATGTCAATGCTAGAGGAATAAATAGCACAGATGCTACCAAAATAAGCACTTGTGATAAGATGGCAAGACCATCAATCAACATAACATCAAAGAAACCTTTTTCATTAGGTCCAAAGTTTAGCCCCAATGTGGCACCTAAGTCTATAACCAATATAAGAATTGTTAACATAACATAAAGAGATTTATGAATGTTCTCTTTAATTAAATCAATAGTCAAAATAACCAAACCACCACCAATAGCAATAAGCATTGGCATAAGAGTAGTAAGATTTAAGACATCCATAGTAATGTTTTTAGGATCTATAAACATTATTTTACCTCCTTTTTACTCACAATGATAGCTTCTTTAGTAGACTCTAATTGTGCGTGATTTTCCATTTGAACCAGTAACGCTTTAACTGAGTTATCAATTGGTTCTAAAACAGGTTTAGGATAAACACCTAACCATACGACAATAGCAACGAGTGGTAATAGTGCTGTAAGTTCTCTTCTATCTAAATCTTTTAAACCAAGATTTTTCTCATGTCTAACTGGACCAAAAAATGATTTTTTAAACAGTGCCAACATATATACTGAACCAATAATAATAGTTGAACCAGCAATAATTGTACCAACAACAGATACTTTATAGAATCCTAAAAGAACCAAGAACTCACCAACAAAACCAATGGTTAATGGTAAACCTACTGATGCCATAAGCATCACACCAAATACAGTTGCATAAACTGGCATAACTGCTGCTAACCCACCGAACTCATCCATTATTTTTGTACCTGTTCTCTCATAAATAACACCTACAAGCATGAACAGTGCCCCAGAGACAATTCCATGTGATAACATTAAGAAGATAGAACCACCAAGTCCTTCTGCATTCATAGCAAATACACCTATCATAATAATACCCATGTGTGAAACAGATGAGTATGCAATAACTTGCTTCATATCTTTTTGTGCAAATGCAACCATAGCTGTATATACCACCATAATAAGTGAAAGTGCCATAATAAATGGTGTAAATGTTACTGATGCATCTGGTAAAATTGGTAATGAAAATCTAACAAAACCATATGTACCCATTTTAAGAAGTACTGCTGCAAGAATAACAGAACCAATAGTTGGTGCTTGTCCGTGAGCATGTGGTAACCATGTATGGAATGGGAACATAGGAACTTTAATAGCAAAACCAGCGAAGAACGCTAAGAACAACCAGAACTGCTGATCAGTTGTAAGTTTCAATGTGTACCAGTCTAATAAATTAAATGACCAAACACCTGACTGTAAATGAAACAGGTATGCCATAGCCAAAAGACCAACCAACATTACCAATGATCCAGCAAAAGTATAAAGAAAAAATTTAACAGCTGCATAAACTCTTGTTGGTCCACCCCATGCTCCAATAATATAAAGCATTGGTACCAATGAAAGCTCCCAGAATAAGTAGAAAATAATTGCATCTAAAGCAAGGAAAACCCCTACCATTGTCATCTCTAAAAAGAGAAGAGATACTATCATATTCTTCATGTTCTTCGTATCATCACGAAGTAAAATAATTCCTAAAAGAGTAATTAACGCTGCCATAATTACAATGAACAATGAAATACCATCAACCCCTACATTATACGAAATACCAAATTGTGAAATAATTGGTATTAACTCTGTAAACTGCATACCGGGATTGGTAATATCAAACGATGCCCACAATCCAAGTGCCAATATTAGCTCAACTGCTGCAACAGAAACTCCATATGCTTTCGCAGAGCCTTTGTCAACAACAAACCCCAATATCCCTGCTACTGCAGGGAAAAATATTAATATACTTAATATATGATCCATATCTTCTCCTTAACCTATAAATGCAGTAATGGCTGCAGCAACTATTAATAACAACGCACCCACACCCATCCAATTTAAGTACGCTGAAAGACTACCTGTCTGCATACCTCTTGAAACATCACCTGACTTATAGAACATCTTAGCAATAAGGTCAACAGAGCCATCAACTACTGCTTTATCTATTTCCCAGAACTTTTTCGATGCTATTGTATAAGGTTGAACGATGAATTCATCATAAAATTTTGGTACATAATATTGATTTGCTACCAGCTTATAGAAGAATGAAGCTTCAAACTCTTCATCTCTTTTCCATGCATCTGAACCTTTACCTGCATACTTTTTATAGGCAATAATAATACCTGTTACAGCAAAAACAATTACAAGTAGACCTAAAGCCCATGCAATACTATGTGTATGGTGACTCATCTCATAGTCAGGTAAATTTTTAGTAATAAACTCATGGAAGTCATCCATAAACCAACCAAATGAGATAGCAAGAGCAGCCAATGGTGCCATTGCAACAAGTACATATTTGTACATATCATGTGGGTGGAAACCTAAAGCTTTATAACGCTCTTCACCATGAAAGGTAAAGAATACTTGTCTAAAGCTATAGAATGCTGTCATACCAGCAGTAATAACCAAAATACCCCAAATAATAAATGAACCATCATTAAATGCTGTCTCAATAATCGCATCTTTTGAATAAAAACCTGCCATAATAGGAAGACCAGCAAGAGCAAATGAAGCAATACCCATATAGATATATGACCCCATCATTACTTTTTTCATTCCACCCATTTTGAAAATATCAAGTTCATCATCCATTGCATGCATAACGTTACCAGCACCTAAGAATAAAAGTGCCTTAAAAAATGCATGAGCTGCAAGGTGGAAAAGTGCAATCCAGTAAGCACCTAAACCAGCAGCTGCAAACATATAACCTAACTGAGAAAGTGTTGATAAAGCAACAATTCTTTTAATATCTCTTGCACTAAGTGCCATAGATGCTGCATAGAAAGCAACAAATGCACCCAATGATGCAATAAACATTGAAACTCCAGAAACAGCATCTAAACTAAAGAGTGGGTTGGCTCTGATAACCAAAAATACCCCTGCTGTTACCATGGTAGCAGCGTGAATCAGTGCAGAAACTGGTGTAGGACCTTCCATAGCATCGGTTAACCAAGTATGTAAAGGAAATTGAGCTGATTTACCCATCGCACCAATAAAGAGTGCAATAGCAATAGCTACTAAAATTCCATCTGCCAAGTGAGGCATAGCTGCAAATACAACATCATACTGTAAAGAACCAATATTCCAGTAAATAAGGAAAATACCAACTAACATTCCAAGGTCAGCCACACGGTTCATAATGAACGCTTCGTTTGCTGCCCAAGATGGAGAGATTGATGGATTCTCTTCAAAAGTTTTATCTTCTTTATGGTACCAAAAACCAATTAGTAACCAAGAACAGACACCAACACCTTCCCAACCTATAAATAGACCAGCAAAGTTATCACTCATAACCAAAATCATCATTGAAAAAACAAATGCTGAAAGGTAAGCAAAGAATCTGTTGTAAGCTTTATCATGATCCATGTAGCCTGTAGAGTAAATATGTACAATAGTTGAAACTAAAGTAACAACAACCATCATGGTAACAGATACTTCATCTACCAAGAAACCAAATGGGATACTTAAATCACCAGCAGATATCCAATTCATCATGGTTACATGAACAGCTCCATGCTCTGCAACATGCATTGCCAATGTCACAGCAGCAATAAAGGCAATCGCAATAAGGCTTGAATTAACAATACCTACTAAATGTGTTTTTGGACTTCTTGCAAAAAAGAGTCCAGCAAACAGTGATCCAACAAAAGGAGCAAAGAGTGCTATGTATACTAAATTTTCCATTCTTCCTATCCTTTCATTGTTGAAATAACATCAAGATCTAATGAACCATACTTTTTATAAAGTATAATTAAAAGTCCCAAACCAACAGCAACTTCTGATGCTGCAACAGCGATGATGAAAAAGGCAAACATTTGACCTGATAAATCACCATAATAATTTCCAATTGCTGCAAATGCAATGTTTACTGCATTTAACATAATTTCCGTAGCGAAGAAGAGCATCAAAAGATTTTTTCTTCTTAGTACTCCTACAAATCCGATACTAAACAAAATACCTGACAGTATAAGATAATGACTAATACCTATCTCCATTGTTATGCCTCCTCTTTCTTAATCTCTTTTTTAAGCTCTTCATCTGATGCTTCACACTCAGTTAAAGAGTAATCCATTTTCTTACCAGCCAAAATAATACCTGCAATCATTGCTACAAGTAACAT
>JALUKQ010000155.1 GCA_027056485.1 Campylobacteraceae bacterium
TCATAAAGATACTCTGAAAAGTTAGGATTTAATGATTTAACATCTTCTTGTCGTATATGTGCAGGGTCGTAACGCTCAGAAGAGGCTAAAGATAAAAGCTCACCTGTTTCAGAGTTCATAACGGCAACCATAATCTCTTCTGCAGCCACTTGACGTTTCATATCATCAATAATATTTTCTACACTACGTTGAAAATTTAAATCAATATTAAGATGTAAATCCATACCATCTATACGACTTTGCTCTTTACTCTCTCCGTTACATAAAGGTGTCCCTAGCACATCTCTTTTTCCTTTTACCAAACCATTCATTGATGGTTCAAGGTAAGATTCATATGATTTTTCTAATCCTTTAATTCCAACTGGAGTCTTATAGTCAGCATTAATTTCTGTTCGCATATATCCAATAAGAGGTGTTAAAAGATTTTTATGAGGAAAATATCTCATCTCACTATCAGGAATAATATCTAAACCAAAAACCAAATGTGGCTTTTTGGGGTTTAAAGGTCTAAAAATATCCAGTTTTCCCATTTTATAGCCCAGTGATCGTAAATCACTGGCTAAACGAACATCAATATTATCAGTTAAAACAATCCGACCATTAATATTTTTTCCAGATTTATTAACAAATTTACTTAAAATCTCTTTTTCACTCATGCCACTATAGATACTAAAAAGCTTAACAAACAGATCTTTTTTTGTTGGGTCTATACTTTTTGTATTGATTTCAGCACGAAAAAGTTTTTGACTATAGGTAACCACAAAATCATCAGCAGAGACAATCTTACCTCTTATTGCTTTATTCTCAACACTTACAAATTTGTTATCAGTATGTCGTGACGAACTAACTGTTAACGCCATATTGAAAATAAAAAACCCTAAAAATAAAAAAGCTATTATTATAAAAGCAGAAAGTAAAATAACACTTCTGTTTTTTATCAATTTATTTTCATTGTTTTCTTGTGACATATTTACCTTTTTATTTTAAATATTATATATTTATATATTTTAATTATTGTTGTTCATTTATTACTAATAGTAATTTTACTATTTTTTACAAAAAATTCTGATAAAATATGTTCATTAAAAATCAAATTATGTAATTTTTTACAAATCGTTTGATTCAAAATAATTTTTAAAGAATATAATAATGATTGATAAACCACTATTTGGTGCAACAGTAATACTACTTATACTTGGATTGATTATGAGTTACTCTCTGTCAACCTATGCAGTTATGAAATTTGGATATACAGATACTCACTACTTTGTTAGACAGCTTGTAGCTGTTTTAATAGGTATTAGCCTAATGATAGGGATTAGTAAACTTGACCCAGATAAATGGTTTCAACCTATAGGGATATTTCTATTTTTAATTTTTTTATTAATCTTACTGCTTATGCCTCTACTTCCAGAATCACTGGTTCATAGTGTTGGTGGAGCTAAACGTTGGGTAAACTTGGGGATTATGTCCCTTACTCCTGTAGAGTTTTATAAAATTGGATTTATAATGTTTATCTCATGGTCATTGGTTCGTACACGTTTACATCGTGGAAGAATGAGCTTAAGTAACGAGATAAAAGTTTTCATACCTTACGTCTTAGTACTGGCGATAAGTGCCTTGCTTATCGCTGTATTTCAAAAAGATTTGGGACAGACTGTTGTTATCTCTGCTACACTACTGATACTATTTCTTTTAGTAGGAAGTAGTTTTCGTTTTTTCTCTATGCTTTTAGGGCTTGGTTTAGGAGGAATTGCTATTCTGATCATCACCCAACCTCACCGAGTTAAAAGGATAAAAGATTGGTTTATATCACTAGACAATGAAGCTAATCGGCTAGAGACATACCAAATATCTAACTCACTAGATGCCATTCACCATGGAGGTTTTTTTGGTCAAGGCATAGGTAATGGACAGTATAAACTAGGCTTTCTATCAGAAGTCAACACAGACTTTGTACTAGCAGGGATAGCTGAAGAATTAGGATTTATAACCATTATAATGATAACGCTCATCATGCTTTTTATTATTTTTCGTATTTTTAAAATTGCTGCAAAAGTAGAGAACCCTACCTATTATCTATTTTGTGTAGGTGCTGCCTTGCTTATTACTTTTTCTTTTCTTATCAACAGTTTTGGTATTGCAGGAATCACCCCTATTAAAGGGATTGCTGTTCCATTTTTAAGTTATGGAGGTTCACAAGTTATAGCCTCTTCTCTAAGTATTGGTCTAATACTGATGATTTCCAAAAAAGTAGACTATAGTGAAAAAGTAAATTATAGTGAAGAGGAGAGTATTCAAAAATGAGTATAGTCATGACAGGTGGGGGAACAGGTGGGCATCTCACCATTATAAAAGCTGTGAAAGAGGAACTTTTAAATGAAGAACTTATCTATATAGGTTCAACCAAGGGTCAAGACAAATCTTGGTTTGAAAATGATACACAGTTTAAATCTACCCATTTTTTACCCACCCAAGGGGTAGTCAACCAAGGATTTTTAGGAAAGATAAAGTCTGTTTTTATGCTCATAAAAGCTACACATAAAGCTAGAAAAATTTTAAAAAAAGCCAATGCAAAAGTAGTCTTTTGTGTAGGTGGTTTTTCAGCTGCTCCCACCTCATTTGCTGCCAAACTTTTAGGTATTCCACTGGTTATTCACGAACAAAATGCAGCCATTGGTTCACTGAACAAACTTTTACGCTCTTATGCTACAGCTTTTATCTCTTCTTATGAAGAGAATAGCCCCATAAAAGCCTACCCCATAAAAAAAGAGTTTTTTGAAAAGTCTCGTATCAGAGATGAGATTAAAACTGTTATCTTTTTAGGTGGTTCTCAAGGGGCTCAAGCCATCAATAAATTGGCTTTAGAACTGGCTCCCACACTCAAAGAAAAAAATATTAAAATCATTCACCAAGCTGGTGAACGAAATATAGAAGAGGTTGAACAATCTTACAAAGAAATGGGCATAGAAGCAGAGATTTTCGGCTTTACCACCAAGCTTTCAGATTATATGGAAAAAGCAGACTTTGCCATAGCCCGTTCTGGAGCTTCAACCCTTTGGGAACTCTCTGCCATGGCTTGCCCTACACTCTACATTCCCTACCCCTATGCAGCTGCTGACCACCAATTTTACAATGCAAAGTTTTTGGTTGACCAAAAAGTTGCATGGATTATGCGTGAGAGTGAACTTGATGTTAAAAAAGTTATTGCCCTTTTAGATGAAAATATGAAAGAAAAATCTCTAAAACTTCAAAAAATGATAGAGAAAAATGGAGCTTTACAGATCGCTGAACTTTTAAAAAATATCCAATAATTCATATTAAATTATATTTTTTTTAATTATATTATGTTAAAATATCCACTACAATATAAAGGATTAATAAATGAAAAAAATATTATTTATACTACTAAGCATACAATTTTTATTTGCAACACAACCACTAACATCAGGAGAAACAATTAATGGTGCAGTGAAACAAAAAGAGAAGCAATACTATACTATAACCGTTCCTAAAAATAAAAGTCTTCATGTTAAATTAACAGACTTAGAAGCAGATATTGACCTATATGTTAAAAAAGGTCATGAAGTTAGAATTAGATTTAATGATTGTTTCTCTTCAAAAAGTAACATAGAAAATGAAGAGTGTACACTTACCAATGAAAGTGAAGAGTCTACTTATACTATTTTAGTATACGGATTTAAAGAGAGTTCTTTTAATCTAAAAGCCACCATAGGAGAAGCTGAAGAAATTCCAACTTTAACAGGTGATGCCATTGAAGATAATGTAGAGCACAAAGAGGGAAAACAGTACAAAATTGATGCTGAAAAAGGTGAGACTATTGCAGTAACGCTTTTTAACTTAACAGCAGATGCTGACCTCAGAGTCAGAGTTGGAAGAAAAGCTGGTTTATCTTCTTTTGATTGTAAGTCAACCAATGGTGGTACTAAAATAGATGAATGTACTATAACGCTAGAAAAAGATGCTACTATCTATATTCATGTTTATGGTTATAAAGCTGCTCACTATAGTTTAAAAGCTCTCCAAAAAAGTGCATCAAATCCTTGTATATCACTTGATGAATTAAAAATAAAAATAAAAAACAGTGAAGATGTCACAGAGATTAATACCTCTTGTATCACCAATATGGATTATCTATTTAATTTTAACAGAAACTTTAATCAAGACATAAGTTCTTGGGATGTTTCTCATGTTACGAGTATGAATCATATGTTTTCTAGTGCTGAAACATTTAATCAAGATTTAAGCTCTTGGAACACCTCCAATGTTGAGAATATGAACAATATGTTCTCTTATGCTTTAGCTTTTAAAGGTCATAATTTAAGCTCTTGGAATGTATCAAAAGTCTTTGCAAACAAATGGTTCTCATATGGAGATAATGCACCAAAATGGAATATAGAGAAAGCTATAGTAAACATAGCAAAAGAGAATTGTGTTAATAGTCATATAGAGACTAGCGAACATATTTGTTTACCTAAAAAAATTGCTTATGTGGTAAGAACTGAAAATGATATAGGAAGTAGTCCTTATAGAGAAGCATTCCTTTATAGAGTTGATACAAATACAAATAATCTTCAACTTATATATAATACTCATTTCGTAAATGGAACAACACTTTCACTTGTAAGTTTAAAAGGTTTCCCTTTCCTAGCCATAAGCTCATCTATGAGACATGTCTATATAGTCAATCAGAAGTTAACTTTTAGAAACTCAAATGGTGAAGAACAAAAAGGTTTAGATTTAATATACTATTCAATTAAAGAGATTAAAACATTAGAAAATGGTAAAAAGCTTAGTATAAAACATGAGAAATTAGATGAGAATGGAGATGAAGGTCCTGTTCTTTATGAAAATATTTATGAGATGATTACGCCATTAACTATGAAGTTAATTAGTGAAGAAAAGCTTTAATATTTTAAAGATAAAAGGGAATTAGGGTGCGTTAGAAAATAGCACCCTTGTAAAAATATTATATTAAATCAAAAACCCATCCCATCCTTAACCAAACTTTTAGTATAATGCCGACGCTTTTTATATTAAAGTATATCTTTTACTATAAAAGAGAAGCAAATTCTCATGTAGTTACTCCTTGAACGGTTGCAGATTTATCTGTTAAGGGCTACAGTGGCATAAACCTAAAGACTACGGTCTCTAAAAATATTATTTTTGTCTTTTTATGAGTAGTTTACTAACTATAAAAAGACTTTTGCAAGGAGCAAAATATGGTAACAATGAAAGATTTATTGGAATGTGGTGTACACTTTGGACACCAAACTAGAAGATGGAATCCAAAAATGAAAAGATTTATTTTTGGTGAAAGAAAAAACATCTACATTATTGACTTACAAAAAACACTTAGATACTTCAAATACACTTACAATGTAGTAAAAACAGCAGCATCAGAAGGTCAAACAGTAATTTTCGTAGGAACTAAAAAGCAAGCTCGTTCAGCAGTTAAAGAGCATGCTGAGAGATGTGGAATGCCTTACGTTTCTACAAGATGGTTAGGTGGAATGTTAACAAACTACCCAACAATGAAAAAATCTATTAGAAAACTCGAAATCATTGAGCAGATGGAAGAGAATGGTCAACTTGAGCTTTTAACTAAAAAAGAAGCCCTTATGCTACTTAGAAAGAAAGCTAAACTATCAGCTTACTTGGAAGGTTTCAGACATATGAAAAAACTTCCAGAGATGATGTTTGTTATTGATGCTGTTAAAGAGCATATCGCTGTTAAAGAAGCTAGAAGAATGGGTATGAAAGTTATTGCTCCTCTAGATACAAACTGTGATCCAGATGTTGTTGATTATCCAATTCCAGGAAATGATGATGCTATCCGTTCAATCAACCTTTTCTGTAAAGAGATGGCTGAAGCAATTATTGAAGGGCAAGCTGAATTGGCTGAAAAAGAAGGTGTTGCTGCTGAAAATGCACCAGCTGCTGATGCTGAACTTGGTGAAGCGATGATGGCTCAAACTGAAGATCCTACTGTTGTAGCTGAAACTGCTGTTCCAACAGATGCTGAAGTTAAAGAGATTGTTGCTGAAGCTGTTGAAGAAGCTGTAACAGATAAAGATGAGCTTACTAAACTTACAGGTATTGGTAAAGTTGGTCAAGACAACCTTTATGCTGCAGGAATTACTACATTTGCACAAATTGCTGCAATGAGTGAAGAAGAAGCAACTACTGCAAAAGTAAAAGCTGAAGCAATTGCAGAAGCTAAAGAATTGGCAGGAGCATAATCTATGGCAAACTTTGGACCTAAAGATATTAAAAAATTAAGAGAAACTACCAGTGCAGGTATGATGGATTGTAAAAATGCATTAAAAGAGACAGATGGTGATTTTGACGCTGCAGTTGCATGGCTCCGAGAAAAAGGTTTGGGAGCTGCTGCTAAAAAGGCTGGTAAAGTTGCTGCAGAGGGTGTTGTTGCTGTAGAAGTAGCTGATAATAAAGCTGTTATTATTGAAGTAAACTCTCAAACAGACTTTGTTGCTCAAAATGATACTTTCAAAGCAGTTGTTTCTGAAATTACAAAACATGCTTTTGACAACAACTTGGCTGATGCAGAGGCTATTAATGCTTCTGAAATTAATGGTCAATCATTTGCTGACTATCTTTCACTTCAAATTGCTACTATTGGTGAAAACCTAGTAGTAAGAAGAGCTGGTATGATTGCATCTGATGATGAAACTGTTGCTATTAACGGTTATGTTCATGCTAACTCAAGAGTAGCTGTACTTCTTGCTGCAAAATGTGACGATGTAGAGACTGCTAAAAAAGTAGCTACAGAGCTTAAAAACATTGCTATGCATGCAGCAGCAATGAGTCCAAGTACGCTTTCGTACAAAGATTTTGACCCTCAATTTGTAGCTGATGAAACAGCTGGTAGAATTGAAAAAGTAAAAAAAGATAATGAAGAGTTAGTAAGACTTGGAAAACCTCTTAAAAATGTTCCTCAATTTGTTAGTAGACAACAGTTAACTGATGAAGTAATTGCAGAAGCTAAAAAAGCTGTTGAAGCTGAGTTGGCTGCAGAGGGTAAACCAGAAAAAATTTGGGATAGAATTGTTCCTGGAAAATTAGAAAGATTTATCTCAGATAACACTCTACTTGACCAAGAGCTTGCTCTTCTTGACCAAAAATATGTTATGGATGATTCTGTAACTATTGCACAACACATTGAGAAAATCTCTGGTGGTAAAGCAGAGATTACTGACTTCATTAGACTTGAAGTTGGTGAAGGAATCGAAGTAGAAGAGGAAGATTTTGCAGCAGAAGTTGCAAGTCAAATGAGTTAATCACTCACCTTTAAGGGCAGACACATCAGTCTGCCCCTACAAAACATCTCTTAATAACAAAACTCTAATCAAACTTCTTATATAATCTTCTAATTTATTACAAAGATTAAAAAACATGTCTAAAACCCTATTAAACGCAACAAATATATCTCACACTTTCGACTATCCACTTTTCTCAAAAATAGATTTTGCACTACAAGAACAAGAGAGCATTGCTATTGTTGGTCGTAGTGGTTCAGGAAAATCAACCCTCTTACATATATTTTCATCCTTTATACAACCAAATGAGGGAACAGTAAAACTTTTAGAAAAAAATCTGTATACATTAAAAGAAAATGAGCTTGAGAAAATAAGACGTTATGACTTAGGGATTATTTTTCAAGCTCACTATCTATTTAAAGGTATGAAGGCTATAGAAAACTTAGAAATCGCTACCCTACTCGCAAATGAAAGCATTGATACTAAACTCTTAGAGCGTTTAGAGATTAAAGAGCTTATGGAACAGAAAATTGGTGAACTATCAGGTGGGCAGCAACAACGTATCTCTATAGCAAGAGTATTATCTAAAAAACCAAAAATAATTTTTGCAGATGAACCAACAGGAAACCTAGATAAAGAGACAGCAAAACTTGTTATGGATGTTTTATTGAAATATATAGAGGTACATAATGCAGCAATGATATTGGTCACACATGATGAAGAGATGGCAAGGCTTTGTAATAAAAGTTTTAGACTTGAGAACCAAGCACTAAAAGAGTTTTAAAGATTCTATTCCAACAATTCCTACTCTTTTTTTTATTAGAATAACTTTAAATATAGAAATGATTAGTATGTTTTAGAGTATACTACTATTTTATTACACAAATGATATACAAAGGGGATAAAATGACAAAAGCAACAAATGAGGATTACTACTCGACAGAAGAGTGTACTGTTAAGAGTATATTAACTCAAAGTGAAATATCTTTCTTCAAAAAAGAACTTGAAGAACAAAAGAAAAAAATTAAATCGAATCTAAATATTTCATCAACAGAGATGGATGAAATTATCAACTATGACCCAAAAGATGAGGGAGACTATGCTTCCATAGCATTAGAGCAAAGTCTTGGTAATAAAATCTCTGATAGACAAGCTAAAAATCTTCAACTGATAGAGAAGAGTCTAAAAAAAATAAAACACAACTGCTATGGAATATGTGCACTTTGTGAAGAACCTATTCGAACTGAACGACTTAAAATTAAAATCTTTGCTGAGTACTGTATCTCTTGTCGAGAGATTATAGAAAAAGAGAGAAACTAAAGAGATACTTTTTTGTATCTCTTCTTAAGCTATTTTACTCTTGTAATTTTATACCCATTCTTTTCTAAATACTTAACCACACTCTTCTTATCTAAAAAGTGCATCGTTCCAAAAGCAAAAAAGTAGGATTTCTTTCTATCTTTTTTAAGTAAGGCATCAATACGTTTTGCCATTCTAACATTGCGTTTATAGAGTAACTCTTCCATAAACTTCTCTTCTAATTTTTTATACTTATTATCTTGAAACTGCTCATTTAAAAAAGAGAACAACTTTTTACTGTCACCTTTTAGATAAAGCTCTTTCATAATCTTCATAGCATCTTTATGTTCATCCATATAATCCAAAGTTGCTTCTAAAAACTCTATCTGCTCCGTTCGTGTAAACGTATCAAAAGCACTCATTTGCTCTTCAACACTCTCTATACCTGAGACTGATTTGTTATGCTCTTTTCCATACCTAAAGACAACATCATCAATAGGAGCAAGTGTTGGATTTTTCATTTGCTCTTCTAATATATCAAGTGTTGCTGCCAATGCCCAAATTTTCATTTGAGAAAAAGGCTTCAAATTTAATGCAGGATTTATAGATTTCAACTTATTTTCCGTACGTTCATAGAGAGATTTTGAAAGTATCTTCTCTAATGGCTTTCCATCCTCTCTAAGCATCAATTGAGAAGCTTTCATCTGATTCATAAAATTCATATCTAACTCAGTTTGCACGCCATCACAACTATCAATAGCCTTTTTTACCTTTATTGGCAAAGCAGACAACTCGGGAGCTGGAACATGAATGGTTCCAAAAAGATAAGAAGTTTGCTTGTCTTTCTCTACTTTCCATAGAAATGGATTTTTTAAAACCTCCTCTGCTGTTAATGATAGTGTTAAAACCACTAATGCCAAGACTATCTTTATACTCTTCATATCTCTCTCCTAAATCCATAAATTATCTATAAGTCGGGTCTTTCCAACACCTGCTGCTACCAAAATAATGGTATTGCCTATCTCTACCTCTTCTATGGCTTCAAAATGACGATTTACCAATGCCATATACTCAACATCTACTTCAAAAAGAACTTCTCTCATAGCCTCTTTTATAAGCTCAACATTTAGCTCTTTTTGCATCACCATTTCAGTTGCCTTTTTTAAAGAGCGAGAAAGACTCAAAGCTTTTACTCTCTCCTCTTTACTTAAGTAAATATTACGGCTACTCAATGCCAGTCCATCAGTATCACGAACAATATCACAAGGAACTATCTGAACATTTATAAAATAGTTTCGTACCATCTGCTCTATGAGTGCTAACTGTTGGGCATCTTTTTTTCCAAAATAGGCTCTAAATTCTGTTGGTTTATTATAGGCTATCAAGTTCAGCAATTTCATTACCACCTGTAGCATTCCATCAAAATGCCCTGGACGTTTAGTTCCCTCCAAAATAAACCCCCGAATAGCTGGTGCTGTTATACTCAACTCATCCTGCTCATACATCATCTCTGCATTAGGCATAAAAACTATGTCAACCCCTGCAAGTTCACAGATTTTAGCATCAGCTTCCTCTTTTCTAGGGTAAGAATCAAGGTCTTCTCCCTCCAAAAACTGAGTGGGATTAACAAATATAGAAACCACCACAAAGTCATTCTCTTTTCGTGCTTTTCTAATAAGGCTCAAATGCCCTTCATGCAACGCTCCCATAGTAGGAACAAACCCTACACTAGCAGTAATTTTTTCTGTCTCTTTAAATAACGCTTCTATCGAATTTACTATTACCATAACTACCTCATATCTGTTTATGTAAGTATAGCTAATGGGTATAAATTTAAGAGAATATTCTACTATTTTATGCTATAACTTAATAAATCAGATAAAAAAGGTCTTAATTATGGAAGAGCTTATAGAAGCAATTGAAAACGACAGTATTGTCGCATTAAAAAAACTGTGTAAAAAGGGAATTGACCTAACCGAACCTATAGATGCTGGACTTGAATATGGACTTGATGATCCAGACTACATGCCAACACTCTTTTTTGCTATTAGGAAACATGCATCCATAGAGTTTATAGAGACTCTTTTAGAAAATGGTTTAGAGTTAGCTCAAGTTGATGAAGATGGTTTATCTGCCATAGATATTGCTATTAAATTTAAAAGAGAAGATGTTATAGATTTCTGTGTAAAAAATGGGATGAATGTCAACGACACTTCTCGTCCAAGTGGTATTACTCCTATTGTATTAGCTGCTTGTTTTAACAATACTAAAATAGTTGAACAGCTCATCAAATATGGTGCAGAGGTAAATTCTCAAGATAACAATGGAATGTCAGCTAAAGATTATGCTAAAAAATTAGGTCAAAAAAAGATGGTTATTTTTTTACATGAACATGGTGCAAGACACAACCGTTACCCTGAAGAGTCAGATAACACAGCAGACAAAGTTGCCGACATACAAAACAAATCAAAAGGTGATATGAAAAACCGACAAGAACCCACAGAAGATATGGGTTTTGATTCGATATAGAGTTAAGAAATTAATTCTATTACTTTCTCTATAGGACGACCGATAACAGCTTTGTTACCTCTGATAACAATGGGTCTTTCTATAAGCTTTGGATTAGCTATCATAGCTTCAATGAGTGCCTCTTCAGAGTTTTCGTCTTTTAGATTTAACTCTTTATAAACTGCTTCCTTAGTTCTCATCAACTCTCTTGCTGTCATACCTAACATGCTTAAAAGCTCTGTTAATTCTTCTTTTGTAGGAACATCTTCAAGATATTTTACTATCTCAGCATCTATCCCTTTCTCTTCTAAAAGTTTAAAGGAGTCTCTCGATTTTGAACATCTTGGGTTATGCCAGATTTTAATAGTTTCCATAAATTATTCCTTAATTTTTTTGACATTTTAACCAAAACAGATTAAGGCTTTTGAACATCAATAACCAATCTTGCAGGAGACTCTAAAGCCATTACTTTGATTTTTGTGCTATCTCTAAGATTTATATTTATTTTATATCCACTATCATCTAGATATTTAGCAAAATCTATCTTTTCTACTATATTGGAGTTTTCAAATTTTGGAAATTTTGCAGAGAATTTTCTATATCCATCAAATACAACACTTATACGTTTTTTAGCAGGATCATAATCTACTCCATAACTTCCAACTTTAGGAGCATTAGCACTATCAAAAACAAGCCTTACATAATTGTCATGATTTGCTTTTCTAATAGATTTTATATCTAAACCATCTGCAACCGTACCACCTTCAAAGTGCTGAGGATCACTCTCTTCTCTCTGGATTTGACTATCTTCTATAAACTCTTCTTCTGATATCTCTCTAGGAACAACATCTGATAACTCCCTATTTGCTGAAGCTATCTCTTCCATATAATTATCTTCACCTTGGTCAATATAATAAGAGTCAGAATGAGTAGGGTCATAAAGCTCATCTACATCAATCTGATCAACAACATCACTCTCTTCATTTGATGTTGACGTATTGGTATCATATCGTGTACCAGTCTCGCAGGCTGTAAATAGTAGTAAAACCCATGAAAATAAAACTAAATTTCTCATCATCTAACCTTCTTAAAATTGAAATTTTTTCTTATTATAACGTAAAATTAAAATCCATAACCTATACTTAATCTTATTTTTTGTTTTATATCTGTTTTTATATGTTCAACTTTTAAAAAAATAAATTATAATACAATAAAACCTAAATCTAAAATAACTTCTGTCCCTTCATTTTTTATAGAGTTGATTCTTATCTTAATCTTCTCATCATCACAATAGGCTTTAACCAATGCCAGTCCAATGCCCTCTCCATATGCTGTATTGTCAAGTTGATAATAACGCTCATAAATAGTTATAAGTTCAGTCTCATCCATACCTATTCCATGGTCTAAAATTTTTAAAAAATTATTCTCTAAAGTAATCTCTATCTTAGAGTTTTTATCAGAATACTTCATAGCATTAGATATAAGATTATCTAACACTTTCTCAAAACCTATTTTATCTACATATACACTGTGAGATTCCAGTTTTAAAACAAAAGGATTTCTATTTAAAAGTTTCATCTCTTCTACTCGTTCAACTATCAGCTCCTCCAGTAAAAACTCCTCTTTCTCTATGCTATGTATCTCTTTTTTTATACTATAAACCAACTCCACATATAACCGTTCTAAACGACTTGTTGAAGCATCTATACGAGACAAACGCTTTAGACTCTTTTCATTCTCTTTGAGTGTTCTTTTTAATAAAGTTGTATTGGCTTGTATCGTTGAAATAGGAATATTTAATTCATGTAAAATCTCTTTAGTAAGATGTAATAAATTCTCATCTACTTTAAATTTTTGGCTTAAAATATAGGAGCTTAAAGTATATCCAAAACCTAAAGCAATAATGAAAAAAATAAAACCAATTAACCAAGCAGGTATATTACTATTTAATAGCACATATAAAATAGCTAATACTGTTAGTGTAGAAAGTGCATAAAGAACGGTTGCAACCCATATCTGTTTTTTCATAAAAACATCATAGCTATGATTTGTTTAACACTAAATTAATAAATTTACTCTACAATAGTTTAATAAATACACAAGGAGTTTTACAAATGAGAAAAGGTCTAATAACAACTATAGCTATAGCAGGAATGCTACTATTCACAGCATGTGTGAGTGATGAAGTAAAAACATCAGATACAACAACGAAGTTTGAACGTTTTCAAACTGTTGATAAAAAAGATTTTATTGCACTTCAAGAGGGTAAAAACAAATTCAACTGTCCTCAGTGTGGTATGAAGCTACCTATGTTCTTCAAAACAAACCATGCTGCTACCTCTAATGGTAAAGTTAAACAGTACTGCTCTATTCACTGTCTTGCTGATGACAAACATAACCATAAAAGTCAACTCAGCAACATGAAAGTCCTTACTGTTGACACACTCAAGTTTATAGATGTGAAAGATGCTATCTATGTTGTAGGGAGTGAGAAAAAAGGAACCATGAGTGGACTTAGTAAATATGCATTTGAAGGTCGTATGTCGGCTAAAAGATTTTCACAAGAGTTTCAAGGAAAAGTTATGAATTTTGATGAAGCTTATAAATATGCACTAAAAGATTTTTCTAAATAGATATCCTACCCCACGGATGTTTTCTATATTCTGTGGGAAATACTTTTTAAGAGCTGTAATATAAACACGAATAGCCCCTAAGCTGGCATCTTCACTAACATGCCAAAGCTTCTCTTCTATCTCTTCTATTCTAACCACTTCCCCTTTTGCCAAGAGTAGTAAAATAAGAAGTTCAACAGCTTTTGCAGTAACACTTAAAAGCTCATCATTTACATAGAGACGTTTAGCATTACAATCTACCATGTACTCACCTAGTACTATTTTGTCTTCTCTAATTTGCCGTCTTAAAACAGCATTTATACGCAAAAGTAACTCATCTAAATCAATGGGCTTTTTCATATAATCATCTGCACCAGCTCCAAAACCTTGAGTTATAGAAGCCTTATCATCTCTAGATGTTAGAAAAATAGTAGGTGTAGTATCATTAGCCAAACGAAGCTTTTCAAGTAGATCAAAACCAGTTTCATAAGGCAAGTTAACATCAAAAAGATAGAGATCAAACTTATGTTCATAAGCAAGGTCTAAAGCTGTATAGGGGTCTAATGCCGTATGCAAACTAAAGCCCTCTTCCTCAAGAAAATCTTCTAAAGTTTCATTAAAAAGTTTGTCATCTTCCAATATTAATATTTTCATCTATACCTATAACTACATATACATCCCACCATTTACTTTTAGTGTCTCACCCGTAATGTACGAAGAGTGATCACTTAAAAGAAATGCTGTAGCTTCTGCCACTTCAGAAGGGTTACCAAAACGCCCCATAGGAATTTTTGCTGTAAAGGCATCTTTTACTTCATCTTTAAGTACATCAGTCATCTCTGTAGCAATGAACCCTGGCGTAACAGTGTTATAACGAATCCCACTTGTTGCAGCTTCTATAGCAAATGACTTGGTCATCGCAATGGTTCCACCTTTTGATGCAGCATAGTTTGTCTGACCTGCATTTCCTGTTTCACCTACAATAGAAGCAATGTTTACAACAGAACCAAAACGTTTTTTACGCATAGATTTTAACGCTTCACGACAACCAATAAAAGTTGATTTTAAATTTGCATCAATAACAGACATAAAATCATCTGCTTTCATTCTCATTGCTAGCTTATCATTAGTTATCCCTGCATTGTTTACAAGGTAAGAGAGTTCACCATCAGCAGTTACTATACTTTTGATTGCATCTATAAAAGCAACTTCATCACTTACATCAAAGCCAATAACCTCAGCCTCACCACCAGCTGTTATGATATCTGCTTGAACTGCTTTTGCTTCTGTTTCACCTGAACGATAATTTACCCAGACCTTTAGACCAAAACCTGCCAAACTTTTAGCAATCTCTGCTCCAATCCCTCGACTTGAACCTGTTACGAGTACATTTTTACCTTTAAACTTCATGATAACCCTTTTTTAATTATTGAGAATATTGTAGTCTATTGGTTGTTAAATTGTTATGAAAAAAATGGAAGAGTTAAAATTTTAAAATAGATTTGATAAATTTGGAGTGAGTAGCATAAAAAATATGCTACTACTTGTAATCATTAGGAAAAAATGCTTTTTTTACTTTATCAAAAACATCATAGTCATCGTCATTTAATTTACTTTTTACAATAATATGATTTAACTGTTTAAGTACAGACATTTTAGTATAGGTTTCATTATGTAAAGCATTCGCTATTATAGCTATTTGTGTATCTATATTATACTCTTTTTCCATCACATTATCTAAAAGCTGGTTTGCCTCCTGACATGTTGTAGAGTCAAAGTCTTGCTGTATAAAACGACAAAACAGAGGACGTTCTACATCTAAATCTTTGTCATCTATCTTAATAACATGACAAAAAAGTGCTGCTACAGATTCTTTAATCATTGCATCCATAGTGTCTCCCTTTTTTTAATTGTACTTACTATAATATCAAATATAAACATAATTTTAGATAAATGTGTTTCTTTATGTTACATTTGGGAAAAAGATAAAAATTCCCCTTTTCTCACTATTATACCTAAATTATTGCTTCATCCATCTCTTTAGGTATAGGTAAACCCATAACTTTTAATACAGTAGGAGCCACATTATTTAAAGCACATCCACTTTTAAGTTCTGTCACACCTTCTGCAATGACATAACACCAAACTTCACCAACAGTGTGATTGGTCAAGACATTCCCCTTACTGTCTTTCATCTCTTCACAGTTTCCATGATCAGAGGTTAAGACTATGGCATAATCTTCTTGTTTAGCTTTTTCGATAATTTGACCCAATTCATTATCAACAGCTGAAACAGCTTTACATGCAGCCTCATAGTTTCCTGTATGCCCTACCATATCACCATTTGCAAAGTTTACAATTATCAAATCGTACGCCTCATCCATTCCATTACGAACAGCTTCTCCTACCTCTGGAGCTGACATCTCTGGTTTCATGTCATAGGTTTTTACATCTGGACTCGGAATCAGTACCCTACTCTCCCCTATCATCGGCTCTTCTACTCCACCATTAAAGAAAAAGGTTACATGAGCATACTTCTCTGTCTCTGCTGTATGTAGTTGAGTTAGTTTTGCATCAGATACTACTTGTGCCAAGGTGTTAACAGGAACCTCTTTAGAGAACATTACAGGGTAAGGGAAAGAGGCATCATATTGGGTTAACGTTACAATATTTAAAGGTAAAAACACTCGCTCAAAACCATTAAATTCTTTCTCTCCTAAAGCTGTTGTAATTTCACGAAATCTATCTGAACGAAAATTTGCCATAATAACAGCATCATTCTCGTTCATTCCCTCATAACCATTTAGAGCAACTGGTTCTAAAAACTCATCATAAATATTTTCTGCATATGATTTCTCTATATACTCCTTAGGCGTTAAATCACTAGAACATTTTGCCGAAACAATGGCACAATACCCCTTCTCTACTCTCTCCCAACGATTGTCCCTGTCCATGGTATAAAAACGTCCACCTATGGTTGCTATACTAATCTTATCAGTACAAATATTTTCAATCTGCTCCACATACGTTTGTGCTGAACTAGGAGAGACATCACGCCCATCAGTAATAAGGTGCAAGAAGACATCTTTTCCTCTTTTAGCAGAGAGTTCTGCCAAACCTATAATATGGTCAATATGAGAATGCACCCCACCATCACTAAGCAAACCTATAATATGCACTCTATTGCTCTTCTCTAATGTACTATTAAGGGCAACATTTTCTTCTATGCTTCCATCATCAAGAGCCAATGTTACTTTTACCAAATCTTGATAAAGTACCCGACCAGCCCCTATACTCATATGACCCACTTCCGAGTTCCCCATTTGCCCTTCAGGTAGACCCACACTCAAGCCATGAGTAGAAATCAATGTCTTTGGAACATCTTTCATCAACTTATCATAAGTTGGTTTTTGGGCATCTTTAAATGCATTACATGTGCTATCTGGTTTACAACCAATACCATCGGTTATAATTAATACTGTTTTTTGAACCTTCATTCTACTTTTGACCCCATATTTATAAAGTTTTAAGTAAAATATCAAGTATTTACTTAAAACTAGGATTCTTATTAATCATGCTATATTTTTTTTATGAACAATTTAACATCAATCTATTCCAATACATCTCTGTCCGTGCTGGTTTTGGCTTTTTTATCGCTTTCCTACTAACACTTTTTATCTTACCAAAGTTTTTAGCTTGGGCTATCTCTAGAAAAGCACAACAACCTATTAACAAGTATGTCCCAAACCATGCAAGCAAACAAAACACTCCTACTATGGGTGGTGCTGTCTTTATTGTTGCTACTTTGATAGGTATTTTACTTACTGCTAACCTCGGAAACCACTATGTGATTGCTGGTCTTATCACTATTATAGGTTTTGGACTAGTAGGATTTCAAGATGACTTAGGAAAAATTTTAACAGGTGATAATCTGCAAGGTCTGAGTAGTAGAGGAAAACTTTTACTTCAAGCATTCGTAGGTATTGCTGTAGCTTCTTATCTTATTTTTGTTGCTGACTTTCCAACAACAATCTATGTACCATTTATTAAAGAACCCATTTTTGATATGGGAAACTTTGCCATTATTTTTTGGGTTTTTGTTTTTCTGGCTACTACGAATGCTGTAAACTTAACTGATGGATTAGATGGTCTGGCAACCGTGCCATCTATCTTCTCTTTAGCAACTTTAGGAATTATTGTCTACATTACAGGTCATGCTATCTTCTCTGGTTATCTACTTATGCCAAATATTAAAGGTGTAGGTGAAGTAACCATACTAGCTTCAACACTATCAGGAGCTCTCCTTGGATTTTTATGGTACAACTGTTACCCTGCAGAAGTTTTCATGGGTGACACGGGTTCTCTAGCTATTGGTGGAGTTCTTGCTTATATGGCTATCATAGGAAAAAGTGAGCTTTTATTGGTACTTGTTGGCTTCATATTTGTTATTGAAACAGTCTCAGTCATCTTACAAATAGGAAGTTTTAAGCTCCGTCAAAAACGGGTCTTTCTTATGGCTCCCATTCACCACCACTTCGAGATGAAAAAGTGGGCAGAAAACAAAATTATTGTACGTTTTTGGATGATTGCATTTTTGTCTAATTTGGCTGCATTGATTACGTTGAAGATACGATAATGAAAAAACCAACTCTTTTTGGATACGGACTAACAACTAAAGCAATTGCTAAAAAGCTAGGTGGAGGTTGTATATTTTACGATGATAATACTACTGATACCTATATAGATAAAGAGAACAATATTATCCACCCATCAAAAAGCTTTAATCCTGAAAAAAGCCAACTAGAAGTTACAACTCCTAGCTTTCCCCCATCACACCCTTTGGTAAGTGCTGCTCATAATCTCATAAGTGAATATGACTTCTTTGCAAACGAAATGCCTTTTAGCATTTGGATATCAGGGACTAATGGAAAAACAACCACAACTCAAATGCTGACCCATCTACTGAAAAAAAGGGGTGCAGTAAGTGGAGGGAATATAGGAACACCGTTAGCAGAGCTTGATACAGAAGCACCTATATGGGTACTTGAGTCTAGCTCATTTACTCTACACCATACCAATATTGCCTCACCAAATATCTACCTACTTCTACCTATTACACCCGACCATTTAGACTGGCATGGAACAGCAGAGCAGTATGAGGCTGATAAACTCAAACCTCTACTTACTATGAAAGAGGGAGAATTAGCACTCATTCCAAAAGGTCTTAACTTGCCCAAAACAGATGCCTTTGTAGTAGAGTATGATTCAGTAGAGTTTTTAGAAAATTATTTTGACATAAATGCCTCTAAAATCAACTTCAAAGCAGCATTCTTAGAAGATGCTCTCTTGGCACTAGCTGTTACTAAAACCCTATTTGATGAAGTAGATTATGAGAGCATTAACAACTTCACTTTAGACAATCATAGACAAGAAGAGACCACGGACAGTTTAGGACGACTCTGGGTTAACGACTCCAAAGCCACCAACCTTGACGCTGCCGTCCAAGCTGTAAAAACCTATGATGATAGATTTATTCACCTCATTGTAGGTGGAAATGATAAAGGAGCTGATTTAACCCCTCTATTTGAGCTAATAGCAACAAAAGAGCTTCATCTCTACACCATTGGAGCAAACTCTGACAAACTTGCCCATTTAGCCAAAGAGCATGGTGTTGAGTTTACAGCTTGTAAGACCTTAGAAAATGCTATCAATACCATTGCTCAAAAACTTACCAAAGGTGAAGTAGCCCTACTCTCCCCTGCAGCTGCAAGTTTTGACCAATTTAACTCGTATAAACATCGAGGAGAAGAGTTTTTTAGGTTTGTCAGAAATATAAAGTAATTTAAGAATATTTTAAGCTTAAGTGGCTATAATTTCAGCCACTTCAAACAAGAAGTATCTACAAAAGTGGCTCCATAGCTCAGTCGGTAGAGCAAAGGATTGAAAATCCTTGTGTCGGCGGTTCGATTCCGTCTGGCGCCACCACTTATAAAATCTCACAAAATAATAATTAAAATATTGAATTAAAGTTTTAAAGTCTATACTTTTTTATTTATCCTAAAAAGCTTTTACCTTACCAATATGGTTGTAGGAGTTAAAATAATATGAAGTAAAAGCTAAGTATGAGAGCCTGAATAAAAAGGACTAAAAATTATGTCTCTCATGGTGTAAGTTTAACATGCATATGTGTTCTAATTGTGTACTTTTTCTCTTTTGTAGAATCTTTTTAAATACCGTTATATAGGGATTATCAATAAAAAATATAGAAGAGTAGAAATGTATCTTTTTTATTCTATTTTATTAAAAAAAAGGGTTCCTTCTATCAACTTACTCTTCCACCCTAAATGTAAATATTTGGTCATTTTCAAACTATACTGATAATAACTTTTTTAAGGGAGACCCAAAAAAGCTAACTTTAACAAGCCCACTACAAGCACAAGTAG
>JALUKQ010000156.1 GCA_027056485.1 Campylobacteraceae bacterium
AACACCTTTTTTAACAAGTTTAGCACTTGCTTCATCAAAGTTTTTTTGTAAATATTTTAAATCAATCATGATAGATACCTATTTGTAGTGAAAATTATTGCTGAAATTATAGTGAAAAGTTTAGAAAAGGAGGGTTAAAGAGTAAATTAGAGAAAAGAAAAACCACGTAAACGTGATTTTTCTTGAAATTTAAAACCTAGGGAGGTTACGAACTTGACACTCTTTAAATACAAAACTACCAGCTTTATCTTCACTAGCTTTTAAAGTTAAATCCCAATAAGCTTTATATTCACCATAAAGCTTAAACTCTTCAACCGTAGAAACAATAGTATTTTCATAAAAACTTGAATCAACTATATTGGAAGATTCAGTCTTACAAGATACATGAGAATTTAAAACTGGAGGTATATCTACTGTCCCAGTAGCAATATCAAAATATACACGAATATGCTTTGTTGTATTTTTATCAACATTAATTGCATCTGGTGTAACAACACCTTGAAAACTATGTAATGTTCGGAATTTAACCTCACCACTTCTTAATATTTTTCCTGTCTCAGGAGTTTTTCCTAAGAAATTAATAGCCAATCCCGTACGTTTTCCAATAAGATAAGTTGGGTATTTCAAAGTAACAAATGCTTTTCCTTCAAGATCTAATTGATACTTTCCATCAGTTGAGTCAATTTTAACTTGCCATTCAGTAGACTCAGAACTTCCTGGATCTATCAAGTAGTTATGCCCTAATGCAAAGCCTAATCTATCATGATTTTCACCATTAAATGCTTCAGATAAAGCTAAGGTAGTATCAGTATGACTACTCTCATAACTATCAATATCCCACTTACCTAATGCTTCATAGTCATCTACTTGTCCAAAAACATAAAGATAATCACGATTAACATCAATATTATCAAATACTGTACTGTTTGCTTCAAATGTAGCTGCTTTACTCTCGTTATCAACATTGAGTTTACCTTCTACATTTCCAAAGTTACCATACAGAACCTCTTTTCCACTGCTGTCTCTCGTAAACCCTGTCATAGCTGAAACATATATAGTAGGTGAAATATTTACAATATTATTATATCTATCAACAGCAGAGATCAAAAACTTATTTTCAAACCATTTGGTCTCAAAATTATAAAGTATACCTGCAGAGTTAATAGAAAATGCTGTTGGAGGACCTGAGAGAACCATAGTCGAATATGTTTTCTGAATGGTTTCAGCATTACCTTTTGTATTACGATACTCAATAAGAATATCTATATCAGCTAAACCTGAATAGGTAAAAGTTTGAACATAAATAGTATTGTAGTTTTTATTTTCATAAACCAACTCTTCCGATGCAATTGTATTTGTATCTGCATCAAAAAGCTTTAAAAGTTTTGGCTGTTTACTTATAACTGTAATTTTATCAATTTGACTATCTGCAATATAGTTACCTGTATCTTTGTCAATAAGTGCCACTTTAAAACTTTTTTTATCTTCAAGATTAAACTTCATAACCTCTTCATCTTCTAATGAAAATTTAATAGCATAATTAATGGTATCAATACTACTTTCATTGGTATCATTATTTTCATCACTTGTATTTGTATCTATAGGTGTTATGGGAGTGGTTGGAGTTGTAACAGTTTGATTCGCTTCTGGACTAATCTCTAATATCGGTGAATCAAAAGTAACTTCATTAACTTTACCATCTAAACCTAATGTCGTTGTACCTTTCAATGCATATGTTTCAGGAGTACATGCATTATTAAATCTTACAACAGCATTAATATTTTCTTCTTGTACACTCTCATCTAGTACAATCTCGCTTGGAGAAAAAACAACCTGATCAACCTTACAAGGAGAGACATCTATACTTAGATCACTAAGTCTAACCTCTACATCACTTTTATAGTTACTTTTAACAGAGAAACTAATGCTCATCTCATCTTTTAACTCATTAATTTCACTTTTTTGTGTCTCAATAGTTAAATCTGAAGAGTTACTACTTGAACTACTCTCTCCACAACCTGCTAAAGCAAATATTAAAAAGAAAAGACTACTTATTTTAAAAAAACTTCTCATAC
>JALUKQ010000157.1 GCA_027056485.1 Campylobacteraceae bacterium
CCTAATAACAAGAACATTTAGAATTCATTATGTTTCGGGAGGTAGAACTGGAAAGAGTACAGCTAATGTTACAATTGCAAACTCGAATAATGCTGCTGGAGGTTCTGGTGGAAGTTCTTCATCAGATGCTTCTAATGCCAAAACAGGGATTAGTATTGAAAGCACGCAAGATTTTTCATTTTGGAAAAATGTTGAATTGGAAGTACAGCGCATCTTAATTGGTGCAGCTGATGGTAGCACGCACTATGCAAAAACTGGTAATACATGGACGGGACCTGCTGGTAAGACTTGGGAATACAATCCATTAGCACCTATTATAAACCCTCAAGCGGGTATGGTAACAGTGACAGGTACTGAACGTCAAATAAATAGAGTGGCACGCTATATATATAGTCTTGCAAAACAAATGAAATCACAAGTTTTGATAGATGTTCGTATATTATCTGTATCATTTGATGATAGTACGACTTCAGGTGTTGATTGGTCTCAGTTATATAAATTGCAAAATGTGACAATTAACTCCTTATCTATGGCACAGAAGAATATTTCAGAGTATACTTTTGATAATACTCAGGGAATCACTGATGCACAATTTGCACCAAATACTGAACCACGTAATGCGCAAATTGTAAATATAACAGGTAGTACGGAAGTAACAGAAGTAGTTAAATTTCTATCTACACAAGGTGATGTAAAGTCTATTTCTAGCCCTAGAGTGATGACTCTTAATAATCAACCAGCATTAATCTCTGTAGGACAAGAGTTATTCTATAAAATTAAATCATCAAGTACTGCAAGTGGTGGTGGTGGTGGTGCTGTTGCTGCAGAAGGTGAACTTGTTGATTCCGTATTTGCAGGAATATTATTGGATATTACTCCTGAAATAGATGGTAATGGTTATATTACTTTAAAAATTAATCCATCTATTTCAGAAACAATTAATAGTCTTCCAGCAGATGGTGGTGTTAGAACCATTCCACCAGATTTAATTAGAAGACAAATTGCTTCTGTAATTAAAGTCAGAGATGGCGAACATGCTATATTAGGTGGATTGGTTTCAAGTAAAACAGGTTTTAAAAATAATAAAGTACCATTATTGGGTGATATGCCACTTATTGGTGATTTATTTAAGCGTGAAGAAAAAATTAATACGATAGAAGAGCTTGTATTGATTATTACTCCACATATTATTAAAAATTCTAAATCAGTTTCATTAAAAGATTTAGGATATACAAAGTTAAATGAAAAGTAGATATTCTGCTGCAAAAAATGTATTTGTCGATTCAATTGATATCGACGATTACATCGAATTAAACTCTTCAGTTACAGCCTATCAACAACTTCAACATAGTATGGAAAAGCCGCTAAAGATGATCTTGTTATTTGGTAGACCAGGGACTGGCAAGAGTATATTATTAAACCGTATTCAAGAGAAATTAAAATATCAAAAAGAAATTTATTATTTTGATACACCGGCACCTACAGAGAAAGAATTCTTTCAAAAGTTATTTAAAGTATTGACTGAAAAAGATTTACCTAAAAATACAGAAGTAAATTTTTCTGCACTTATTGATTTTTGTAAAAATTTACGAGGTAAAAGAGAAATTATTATTCTTTTAGATGAAGCGCAAATGTATGGCGCGGAAATGATGGAAAAAATACGGCTTTTATCAGATACACGTGCTGTAAAATTTGTCGTTTCTTTACATAAAACTGAAGATGAAGATCTCATAGCAAAGGAACATTTTAAATCTCGTATTTGGGAAGTAATAGAACTTAAGAATGCCACAAATGAAGATCAAACGGCATATGTTCATAAAAAACTTTTAAAGAAGAATCTCTTTGAAATTGCAAATAGTATTAAAGCAAAGGATATGAAACTTATTCATAAGTTTACAAATGGTAACTATAGGGAGTGTAATAAGTTGATGTTTACTATTTTTGAGATTTGTGAATACTATGATGAAAATGAACCTTCAAAAATAAATTATTCACGTATACCACAAAAAATTATTGAAATGGCAGCATTAAAATTAGGATACATACATGTATGATATGAAGC
>JALUKQ010000158.1 GCA_027056485.1 Campylobacteraceae bacterium
CAAACTTGGAAAGAGCATCACCAACAGAGGTTACACAGGGCATGAACATATAAAAGGTACAGACTTCATTCATATGAACGCAAGACTTTATGACCCAACCATTGGTCGGTTCTTGTCTGCTGATACGATTATACAGGCTCCATTTGATAGTCAGAGTTATAACCGTTATAGTTATGTTAGAAATAACCCACTTAAATATACTGACCCTACTGGGCATTTTAGTGTACATTGTAATTATCAAGGAGGGTGTGGAAGCCATGGAGGTTATGGAAGCCATGGAGGTTATGGAGGTCAAGGTTACCGAGTATCTTATCCTACTCCATCACGTCCAGGTGGTATGAGAGCATTTCAGGCAAATACTCCTACTGTATCAATTAGACAAAGTCAACCAACTAATATAGAGAGTCAAGGCTCATTATTAACTCAATATAGCTATAATAGTTTGTGGGGTCGAATTTTTGGTCAAAACTTAACTAATGAAATAATAGGGAGTGTAGGTAGTACTCAAAATGTTGTTTTAGCAGGAACTAATTCTGAGATTACTGGTGGTAAGTTTGCTAATGGTGCTAAGAGTGGAGCTTTTGTGCATATGTATAATGAGTTGAGTTCCAAACAGCTAAATAGAGTAAAAAAACTTAGAAATAAAAATTCAGCTATGGCAGATGCTATGTTAAAAATGTATCAACAGCGAAACGAAAGACATATGAAGATAAAAGCTTTATATGTTGGTGATGCTAATGTATTTATAAAACCGATGCAACTACAATTAATGCGAATTCAGCAAGAACGAATACATCAAAGTGCATTAAAATTATGGGGACCTACTGAAGCTGGTATTGTTGATTTATATGGTGATGAAATTGGACTCACTTTAAGTGTAGGTGCTGCTGTACTTGAAGGACCTTTTGCTGTGGTAATGGGAGTAGGTGCTATAGGTATTGATATTTATCAAAATGATAAATGGGGTCAAGTTGTTGGTACGGCAGCATTTCTAGCAGATATGTTTTCAACAAATAAATATATTACAACAGGAGCGTTAGGTGCTGATATTATATATGGAACTTGGCAAGTCATTAAATAGGAGAAGAGTATGGTTAAAATTAATTTTGATAATGTTGTAAAAATATTAAAAGTGATAAAAGGAAGTTACGCATATATATTATTATTATTTGGGTTGACTTTTTTGTTTTGGTATATTTATTTTAAAGATTTAGATATTGAAAACTTGATATTTTATTCATTTTTATCAGCATTTGTAATTGATAATTTTATTGCAATTTTTATAAGGTTACCTCATAGGAATATTCCTGAGAATTATTCGATATGGACAAATATATTCATGAGAGTTTTTTTATTTTTATTTGTATTGTTTATATTAATATATAACTTAAATAAAGATAACATTATTTAATATCATGCACCCCAAAAGTTAAAATATAGGGGACAGGTGAACGTAATCGTACAATTACGTTCACTTGACACCTCTTTTTAAACTTTAGGGTCAGGTGACAAACCACAAATAAAGCAAAAAAAAGCTATACTCTACACTTCAAATAAAGAGGAGTAGAGTATGGCAAGAAGACCAAGACTAAATATGGCAGGGTTTCACCATATAGTAAACCGTGGTGCAGCAAAACATAAAGTCTATAGATGCAATGAAGATAAAGAGAAGTTCTTAGAGATTATCTGTAAATCATGTAGTATCTATAAAGTAAATGTTCATGATTATTGTCTTATGGATAACCATTACCATTTGCTCATAGAAACAACTACTGATAACCTCTCACTCTTTATGCGACAAATAAACTCAAACTACGCCATCTACTTCAATAAAAAATATAAACGTACAGGTCACTTGTGGCAAGGACGTTATAAGTCATGGTATATAGTAAAAGAAGAATACCTCTACCAACTCTTTAGATATATAGAACATAATCCTATTAAAGCAAGAATGAGCCAAAATGTAGGTGAATACCCTTTTACACTTCTAGCAACTTTGCTAAACAGTAACCAAGAAGTAATAAAATGTGCAGAACACTCAAAACTAAAAAAAGAGTACCATTATGAGGGCATACAAGAACTACTAGAAAAACCCCTAAGCAAACAAGAACAACAAGAGTTAGAACTTGAACAAAAAAAGAAAATAGTACAAACAGAACATGAGTTTAAACAGAGTAAAGAGATAAGTCTTGAAAAACATTTTGAAAATACCAATACAATAAGCCAAAGAAACTCTGCTATAATGGAAGCACTAGAAGATGGATATGGACAAGCCGAGATAGCTAGGTATTTGAATGTTTCATCTGCTTTGGTTTCTTATGTTTTTAGGAGTTTTAAGTTGTAGTGTTTGTCATTTGACCCTAAAGATTAAAGCTCCTAAAACTCTAATATTCTTATTAACTTTTTATAGTAAAATTATTTTATTTTATAATATATCATGCAGTTTATTCGCCTCTGCCATCCATTGATGAAGGGCTTTCCAGTCGTCATTTTCTACCATATTTTGGCAAAGTTGCATCTCTGCATTAAATGCTTTCATGGAAGTAAGTAGGTTTTTTTTGTTTTGTCTAAAGATATCTTCCCACATATTCGGGGATGATTTGGCGATGCGACTCATGCTTCTAAAACCACCACCAGCAAGGGCTGTGATACTTTCTGGGTCTTCTTGTTTCATGACTGAGTTGGCAATGGCATAGCTGACAGCATGGGGCATGTGTGAGATAAATGCAGCATGTTTATCATGCTCATCTGCTCCCATAAATACTACTTTTGCTTTTATATCTTCAAAGAGTTTTAGTGCAACTTTTTTTTGAAGTTCACCACTCTTTTCTTGGTTACATAGAACCATGATTTTATCGCTGTAGAGTTCCTCTATGGCAGCTGTTGGACCAAATTTCTCTGTTCCAGTCATGGGGTGAGCTGTTACAAAATTTTTACGAATAATCGCAGGAATGGCTGCATCTATTTTGCCTTTGCTACTACCAAAATCTATAATAGTACAATCCTCATTTATGTCAGTAAGTATTTGAGCTGTTTTAATAATAGCATCAACAGGGATAGTGAGTATGATAACATCACAACTTTTTATCTCATCAAAGCTTTTAGCTAATCTATCAATGAGTTCCAGTTTTAAAGCATCTTCTTGGTGCTTTTTATTATGGTCGTAACCTATAATTGTATATTTTTTAGGGAATTTCTTTAGGGCTAAACCCAAAGAACCACCCATAAGTCCAAGACCAATAATACCGATATTCATGCTAATCTCTTTAATGTTTTTGGTGGATTATACCACTTTTTTAGTGAAAAATAGATACACTAATGTCAATAAAAATATATAGTCAATTCTATAAGGAATAATTAATTTATATGAGAAAACTTTTTACTTTATCAGTAGGACTAAGCTCCTTACTTCTCGCTCAAAATATCACTTCTATTCAATATAATGGATTACTTCATATCTCAGAAGAAGTTGCTACAGAAATTTCAGGTATTAATGTAGGAGATGCATTTGATATTAATAAAATAGATGAATCTCTTAAAAACTTCTATAGACAGGGGTATTTCTCTGATATTGTTGTTTCTCGTACTGCTGATGGAGGCTTACTTTATGAGTTTAAAGAGAAATCTGTCATTTCGAAGCTTGATATGAATGGTTATAGCTCTTCAGATGAACAAGAAGCACTTTTTGCAGAGATAGGTTTAAAAAAAGGTGATCTTTATGACGCTACTAAAGTTCAACAGGCTAAAAAGAACTTAATAAAAAAGATTGAGGCTGAGGGTTATTATGATACAGTTGTAGAGGTAAATGTTGAGCCAAAAGAGGAGAGTATAGCCTTAACTTTCGATGTCAATAAGGGTGAAAAAATCTATATAGAGAAGATAGATTTTGCAGGGGCTAAAGAGATTGATACGGATGATTTAGAAGCAGCTTTAGCAAATCAAGAAGAAGATGTTATGGGGTGGTTGCCAGGTTTACATAATGGTGTAGCACATATGGATCAGTTAGCGTATGATGGTTATAGAGCTAAAGATGTCTATATGCAACATGGTTACTTGGATGCAACAGTAAGTGATCCTATTATGCGTGTGGATAGTGGTTCTTATAAAGCTGACCTTACTTATCAAATTTCTGAAGGGGATCAATACCGTATTAATAGTATTAAAATTATTGGTGCAGTAGATGGTCTAGATCTTGAAGAGATACGTTCTAAATTTTCTGCAATAAAAGGCAAAATATTTAATATTAATAAGCTTCGTAAAGATATGTCTTATTTAAAAGAGCAAGTTGCAAACTTAGGGTATGCCAACGCAAGGGTTAATCCAAATTTTCATAAAAATAAAAATAGTAAAACAGTAGATGTTCAGTATACAGTTATACCTGGTCAAAAAGTAACCATTAATGATGTTATTATCTCAGGGAATCATACAACCAGAGATAGAGTAATCAGACGAGATGTCTACTTGGCACCAGGTGACCAGTTCTCTTTGACAGATTTAAAAGATAGTAAAAATGCCTTAGGAAGAAGAGGTTATTTTGAAAAAGTTGATATAGAACAACAGAGGGTTGATGCAACACATACCAATTTATTGGTAAAGGTTAAAGAGGCTGCAACGGGTAGTATACAAGCTGGTGGTGGATATGGTTCTTATCAGGGAGCTACGGTAAGCACTTCTTTATCTGATAGAAATATTCTTGGTTCAGGAATCAATGCAGCTATCTCATTTGATATATCTAAGATATCAGTTAACTACTCACTTTCATTTAACAATCCTAGAGTTTGGGACAGTGATTACAGTTTAGGTGTTAATGTTTATCAAAGTGAGTATGACTATTTAACCTATGATCAAAAGAGTATTGGAGCTGGAGTTAATATAGGAAAACAGATAACCCGTAACCTTTATGGTTCTTTAGGCTATTCATACAGTAAAAATGATACAAATGTTGATGAAAATGCTACAGAGGAAAGATATTCTATTTTTGCACAAGAAGATTTGAATTATGCAAAGAGTACTTTCTCTATTGGATTAAATTATGACTCTACAGATGACTTTTATGTCCCACGTGAGGGAATTATTTTGGGTGGAAGTTTGGGTTATTCAGGTGTAGGTGGAGATGAAAAATTCTTAGAAGCATCAGCTAAATTTGGAGCTTACTATGGATTTGAAGACCTTATAGACTATGATTTAATTTTACGTTATAAAATGCGTGCTAGAATACTACAAGATAGAGGGAAAATTGATATTCCTGAAAAAGTATTTATGGGTGGAATAGGTAGTGTTAGAGGATTTGAACCTTATAGCGTTGCTCCTTCAGAAGATTCAGTAGATGCAAATGGTACAGCAACTAGAAAGTATTTAGGTGGTATGAAAAGTTTAATTAATACAGTAGAAGCGAGTATCCCTCTCTCAAAGGCTGCAAAAATGCGTTTGGCATTTTTCTACGACTATGGAATGGTTGGAGAAGATAAAGTAGATGAGATTACAAAAGAGGGTTATGGTGTATCCTTAGAGTGGTTCTCACCAATGGGACCAATTAACTTAGTCTTTGCGAGAGCAAGAAACCCAGAAGATTTAGATAGAACGTCTAGCTTTGAGTTTACTATGGGACGTAAATTCTAGTAGGGACAAATTACTCTATGTTTGTCTGATGCTCAATATTGAAAAATTATTGAGCACTCCTAGGCTTAAAAATTATAATTAGGGATTGTCTGTTTATCTATAATCTCTAACTGTAATCCCTTAGGTCTCTCTAACTCTTTTAATTTTTCTTCTGCAAGATAGAGAGAGCCATTCGCAACAATGGTTAATTTATTATTTTTTAAAGAAAAATCAAAATCTTTCAGTGCTGTCTGTTCATAAAGAGTAGATGTTATAGTATAGATAAAACTAAGATATTTAAGCGTCTCTTTTTTTGGTAAGAGTGCTCGGTATTGTTTATATATCTCTTTATCATATAACTCTTTCCCTCCAAATCTTAAAATCATTGCTGTTAATACAAGCTCTTTATGAGTAACCCCATAGTTAAACTCTTGTATGGTGACATAAAATGCATGTTGAAAAGATTGATAAATATTAAATCTATAACCTATAGCTGAAAGCTTGATGGCATAGAGTAACTCTTTTAGATATTTATCTTTTATTTTTTTCTCTTTAATAAATAGATTAAAAAGTTTAGTAGTGTTTTTTTGACGTTTCTCTATATCAACATGATGTGTTTCAAAACGATCAAGTATGCTTTGTATGCTTGGATTAATATCTTTTGGAAATTGTAGATTACTGTTTTTTAGGAAATCATGTAAAAAGACTCCCTCTCTTACTCCAACACCAGAAGTAATAACTTTTTTTGCTTCTATATGGGCTAGTATCTCTTCCCATATTAGAGTACCTTCTCGTATGGTATCAAAACGACCTTTTGGAATATGCAGATATTTAAGTAAATTTGGTTTTGCTTCAGAAATATTTTTAAAATATTCTATATACTCATCTGTTTTATATGAAAATGCATGAATAGTATTAAAGGGGTAAGCTTCTGCTTTCATAATCCCTTTTGTAAGGGTTCTAGCTGTTCCACCTATACCAATGGCTTGTTTACTTTTAAACTCTTTTGGTAGAGTTTTTAGCTCCTCTCTTATAAACTTTCGTGCTTCATCTAAAGGTCTCTCTTTATCAAAAAATAACTCTTTTAATCTAACCGTTCCAAGATTTAGTGAGTAGGTTGCTACTATCTTAGAATCTTTTAGTAGTGCTAAATCAGAAGAACCTCCACCAATATCTATAGTAATACCATCTCTTATAGGTAGAAGGTTTTGTGCAGCTATGGCACCAAAGAGTGCCTCTTTTTGACCATCAATAATCTCAATGTTTAAGTTAAGCTCTTGTTTAATCCATGCTGTAAACTCTAAGCCGTTGGGTGCATCACGCAAGGCAGAAGTGGCAACACATAAAATTTTGGAAACGGGGTAGTGTTGAGTTGTGGTAATAAACTCTTTAAGTGCTAGGTAGGCACGGTGTATGCCTACTGGTTGAAGATAGCCTCCTGATTCATAAGCTCCTTCACCAATTCTAACTTTAGATTTTCTTTCACAGATTAAGTGAAAGCCATATTTACTACTCTCTTGGTAGATAACAAGTCTAGCAGAATTTGAACCAATATCAATAACTGCAGTGCAATTGTGCATAGCTATAAGATTAAACTTCTAATTCAAGTTGAGAAAATTTAAATTTTAGTTCTTCTACAGTTTCAACGTTATCTGGGTCAGAAGCTATACAGTCTACAGGACAAACTGCTATACATTGAGGCTCATCATAATGTCCTACACACTCGGTACATCTATCAGAATCTATAAGATATATAGGATCATTCTCTTCAATTGCTTCATTAGGACACTCTTCTCTACATGCGTCACAAGCTATACATTCGTTTGCTATTATCAATGCCATTTAATTACTCTCTTTATAATTTATTATTTATTCAGTTTTATATCTTATCCAAGCTTATGATATATTTAAAAAGTAGATTAATATGTAATATGATAAAAAATTATTCCTTTAACAAAAATCTGTTTAAAGGAAAACGTATACTTGCAATTGCTCCAGAAGAGTTTTCTCTATTTTTTAAATCAATATCGACACCCATTGATTGGGCTGCATTTTTGGCAAGGAAGAGTCCTAATCCAGCACCAGTTGACTCTAAAGAGCGTTTAAATGGTGCAAAAAAATCTTTTGTCTCATCTATACCTGGACCTTCATCAATAATTTCAATAATAAAATAGTCCTTATTTGTTCTTGTTTGTAGAGAAACAAGTCCATGCTCTGGTGTAAAGCGAAGGGCATTTTGAATGAAATTTCTAAAAATTTGCATAAAAAGTAACTCTTGTAGATATATTTTAAAATGAGGAATAGAAAAGTGGTAAATAAAGTTTCTATTTTGAGATTGAGCCAATAGTTCATACTCTTCACATTTTGTTGCCATGAGCTGTATAAGATTGATTCGTTTTGGTTTTTCAAATTGAGCACCTTCTGCACGCCCATACTCTAAGATACTATGAATCATTGCATTTAAGGTATCAATAGAATCTATATTTTGTTGTAAAGTCTCTCTAATTTTATCATGCTTTTTATATTTCATGAGTGTAATTTGATTTTTAAGACGCATCACTGCTAAAGGAGTTTTTAGTTCATGTGCTGTTCCCACATATAACTCTTTCCTATAGTTAATAAACGTTTGTATCTTTGTAAGTAAACGATTAAAAGAGGCACCAAAATTCTCAAACTCTTCAGGTAGTTCTTGAATTTTAATAGGCTTTAGCATACTCTCATTCATATTTGAAAACTTATCACTTAACATACGTAAAGGCTTCATAAATCTATCTGATAAGATAGTAGAATAGTATAATACTAAAAAGAGACCAATAAAGAATATAACAGATATCATATAGAACATTTTATTAATCAAACGTGTCTCTTGTTCAATATTTCGTTTGATACTTAAATAGGTATGACTATCTTTACTATAGGGTTGTATAAGTTCTAAAAATTCTTTACCTTGCTCGTTATACTCTACTATAGTATTATCTTTTTTATCGAGAGAGTAGTCTGTAAACATATGAATTTTATAATTGGATACATTTTCTAAAGAGGAGAAATTAAATTTTTCATCATACTCTTGTTGTGATGTGTAGGTATGAATGATGTAGTTTGCATGTGACTTCATCTCACTTTTGATATTCTCTTTTAGTGTGTGTGAAAAGTAGGTGGCAATTACAACTATGGGTACTATGAGCAGTACTGTCATAGAGACAGCAAGCTCAAAGATGAAGCGATCTTTTAAGCTCCTTTTGGAAAGCAAAATCTATAACCTCTTCTTCTAACAGTTTCAATAGTAGTAATATTTAATGGTTTATCCATTTTTTGTCTAATTTGATTAATGGCAACTTCAATAACGTTTGGTGTTACTAACTCTGGTTCTTCCCAGATAGCATCTAGTAACTGCTCTTTTGAAACAATCTGATCTTTATGCATAGCTAAGTGTGTAAGAACTTCAAAAGGTTTACCTTTTAGTTCAATCTCAGCACCTTCATAGATAATTTTTTCCTCTTCTGGATTAATAATAAGATCATCAACTTCAATAATATTTGATCCACCAAAACGTAATTTAGCTTCGATACGTGTAGTTAATATCTCAAAATCAAAAGGTTTTCTAATGTAATCATCTGCACCAGCTTTAAGTGCTTCTATTTCACTGTCTCTGTCATCTCTAGCAGATAAAACGATAACAGCTGTTTTAGGTGCCTTTGCTTTAAGTTTAGTAATCATATCTATACCGTTACCATCTGGAAGCATCCAGTCTAATAACACTAAATCATAATTTCTAATACCCAAATAGTACTCACCATCTTTGATGTTCCCAGCTACATCATTTTGGTATCCAAACTCTTTAAGTCCATCAGACAGTGTTTTGCTCAGCGTTACTTCATCTTCTATAATTAAAATTCTCATAATATTGGAAGTTCCTTCTTTTCGTATTTTTTTTAATATTATAACACAAAAATGTTATAGTTTAAAGTTTTTTTAAACAATTATAGATAATTTATAAAAATATACACTGTTTTTTATTATTTACATATGTTCTGTAAAGTTTATTGTTGTTTTTTAATTTTTTATAGTTATTGAAAGTGATACTTCTGCATTAGAAATAATATCTGGTTTAGTAACTTTAAGATGAATTTGTTTAGTTTCACTATATTTTTTTATAATATTATCGGTGATATCTTCTAAAGCATCTTCTAAAAGTTCATATTTTTCTTGAGTAAATCTATTCTCTATTAATGTTATAATCTCAGCATAATTGATAAAACTATTCTTTTTATAACAATAATCTATTTGGGCATTAACAATAACTTTTTGAGGTGTAGTTCTTTCAAAATTTAAAATACCAATAATAGTTAAGAAGGTTAATGCCTCTATATGAATGGTCATATAGAGGGCATCATCAGGAGAGTGTTTTTTAGACAACTTGTTTCTCTTCTTTCTTAAAGACTCTTATGATGTTCGGAATATGTTTATAAAAAATAACAAAAGCAATAATCCATATTGGTGTATGTGTATGAATCCCTGGCATATTAGGATAAATAACATAAGATGTAATTAGAAGAACAATGAGTCCAATAAGTGAAGATAATGATGATATTTTAAGTACTTTCCCTGCTATAAGCCATGCAACAATTGCAATGAGGGAGGGAATAGGAACCAATACTAAAAGTACACCAAAACCTGTTGCTACGCCTTTTCCCCCTTCAAAACCTAAAAAGATACTGTAACAGTGACCTAAAACACTTAAAACTGCTATAGTCCATAAAACAGATGCTTCTGCACCTAATACCATGGCAATAAGAATAATAATAGCACCTTTTGTTGCATCGAGTGCAAAGGTTGCAATGGTAAGTTTTTTAGCCATTTTAGGAGCTTTCTCTTTAAGTACTCTAAGCACATTGGTTGCCCCAATATTTCCACTACCTTCTTTACGAACATCTACTCCAGCAAAAACTTTTGCTAAAATAAATCCAAAAGGAATAGCAGACAAAAGATATGCAGCAATGTAAAGTAAAACGTTTTGATTAAATAAAAAATCCATAAAATCTCCATAATATGTGAATGATTGTCGCAATTTTAACTAAAACTATGGTATTTTTTCCTAAATTATATAATAAGCAAGGTATAAAATATGAGTATAGATTATAAAGCTGAAATAGAGAGATTAAAAAAGAAGTTACCAGTAACGGTGGTAGGACACTATTATCAACGTGATGAAGTGTTTGAGATGGCAGATATTACAGGAGATAGCTTGGAATTAGCTAGAAAATGTAAAGCCGATATCAATCCATGGGTAGTTTTCTGTGGAGTAGGGTTTATGGGACAGAGTGTAAAAGTTATTGCACCTGAAAAACGTGTACTTATGCCTAAAATTGCTTGTTGTGCTATGGCACGTATGATAGATGGTTCTTATTTTGATGACTCTGTAAATTATATGGTAGAAAGAGGTATTGCAAAAGAGGATATTTTACCCATTACTTATATTAACTCCGATGCAACAGTAAAAGCAAAAGTAGGTGAGATGGGGGGTATGGTCTGTACCTCTTCTAATGCTTATAAAATTATCGAGAAGGGTTTAGAGTCTGGAAAAAAGATTCTTTTTGTTCCAGATAGATGTTTAGGGCAAAACTTTGCTAACTCTATGGGCTTAAAGTCTTGTGTTATTGGTGAGGGTGAGTGTGACCCAAAAGAGGCAGATGTTATCTGTTTTAATGGTTTCTGTTCAGTTCATCAACTCTTTACTCTTGATGACATAGAGTTTTATAGAGAAAAGTATCCTGATATTAAGATAGCTGTTCATCCAGAGTGTGACCCTAAAATAGTGGAAGCTGCAGATTTCGCTGGTTCTACTTCTCAGCTTATTAAATATGTAAATGACTTAGACCCAGAGCAAAAAGTTGCAATTGGTACAGAGTATAATTTGGTAAATAGAATGCGTCAGGGAAATACTTATGTACTTTCAGCTACTAAGCCAGAGTGTCCTACTATGAATGAGACTACTTTAGAAGATTTGTATTTAACACTAAAGTCTATAGAAGATGAAAAGCCTATTAATGAGATAGTTGTTGATGAGCATACGGTTAAGTATGCAAATTTGGCATTGGAGAGAATGTTAGCAATTAACTAATTTTAAAAAAGGTACTTCCACTTCCTGAGAAGTACCATTCCTCTTTAGCAACATCTTTTAGTTCAGGATAAGCAATCAAAGAAGCTTTATATAAATCATTTGCCATAACTGCATCGACTTTTCCTAAAACCTCTTTAGAAGAAAGAACTTCCCAACCTTTAAAACTTGTAGCTTCGATAGCATCGAACAATTCACGTTTAAAAGTCTTATAAACCAAAGGTGTATCACAATGAATATTAGGGGTATAAAGTTCTATTTTAAAAGGTTCTTCCCCTTTAAACTCCTCTACAACTTCACCAAAGCCTGAAACATTTGCAGCGTCATAATTATATATAAAAAATGGAACATCTGCACCAATGGTTGAACCTATTTTGGCTAAAGTAGGGGTAGTTATCCCTAGCTTACAAACTTTATTAAAGAGACGCATAAAAGCAGCAGCATCTGAAGAGCCACCACCAAGACCTGCACCTGAAGGGATATTTTTTTCAACTACTACTTTATGCTTGTTAAAAAAATCACTATCTATATTCATAGCTTTATAAGCTTTATAGATAATATTTGAAGTTACAAGAATCTCCCCACATCCCTCTATAGTAAAAGTATCACACTCTTGAGGAACAAAAGATATCGTATCGTAAAGATGAGGTACTTTTATAAACCTAGAGAGTAGGGTATGATACCCATCTTTATGTCCTGTTATTTTTAAAAAAGTATTTATTTTTGCGTGAGCTTTTATTCTCATATCAATCCTTTGTTTCTTGTAACTTTTTACTACATTGAAATCTATAACTTTAGCTTAGATAATTATTTTAATATCTTTGAAATTATAACAAAATATGTGTATATTAGCACCATTTATCTTTATAAGATGTTCTTAATTTGTTATTTCTTTTAGATAATATAAAGAGTTTGTAATAATAACAAATAGAGAAAATAGGGGAATTAATATGCAAAATAAAAAGACTGTCATAACCTATGGAACATACGATATGTTGCATAAAGGACATATGCGACTTTTAGAACGTGCAAAAGCATTAGGTGACTATCTTATTGTAGGGGTTACTGATGAGAACTACGACCGTTCAAGAGGTAAGCTAAATGTAGTTGAGAGTACTAAAAAACGTGTTAAAGCAATTGAAGCTTTAGATTTTGTAGACAAAGTCATTGTAGAGACCCATAAAAACCAAAAAGCAGAAGATATGGTTACGTATGATGTTGACATCTTTGCTATTGGTGATGATTGGGTTGGGTACTTTGACTACCTCAATGAGTATACACACGTGGAGTACTTGGCTAGAACAGAGGGAATTTCAAGTACCAAACTGCGTCAAGAGAACTTCGATACCATTAAGATGGGATTAGTAGGCTTAGGAAAAGATACACAAGCTTTTATTGATGAGTCTAAATTTGTCTCGAATGTTAAAGTAAATCGTATCTATTCAGAAGATTTTTTAGCTGTAAAGGCTTTTACTAAAGATAATGAGCTTATTAAATATGGTCACGATAACTATGATGAGTTTTTAGACAGTACTATTCAAGCAGTTTATATAGATTCAAAGTTAGGAGAGCATTATACCTGTATTAAGAAAGCCCTTTTAGCAGGTAAACACGTTCTTTGTGAAAATCCTATTGCTTTAGAAAAAGATGAACTAAAAGAACTACTCTCTTTAGCTAAAAAAGAGAAAAAATTGCTTCTTTCTGCTGTTAAAACAGCTTTTTTACCTGCATTTAACCAACTTTTTAAAGAGTTGGAGTCTGGTGTTATTGGTGATGTTAAAGAGGTTCGTGCTACAAGAACGTCACTCTATAAAGAGAAAGAGTATTCTGATAGTTTTATTCAGCAAGGAGCAACCAATATTCTCTCTTCTTATACATCATTACTGGTCAATAAAGTACTAGGAAAACCAAAAAGTATCACCTTCTTTTCACAAGAGGAGAATGGTTATGATATGAATAACCTTATTGTTACCAAGCATAAAAATGGAGCATTAGGTATCGCTAATGTTGCTGTGGGTATGAAGTCTGAGGGTGATGCAGTTATATCTGGAACAAAGGGCTATATCTATATTCCTGCTCCATGGTGGTTAACTAAAAAATTTGAAGTACGTTTTGAAGATAGCCATAAAACCTTGACATTTAACTACGAGTTTGATGGATGTGGATTGCGTTATATGATAGCTGAGTTTACCTCACTTATCCAACGTGGAAAGAACAAGTCTAAGATGCTTACTCCATCAGATATAGTGGGTATTAACCGAGTACTTTTAGAGTACAACGATAGCAAAAAAACAAAAAAGAAGAAGGAAAAATAGATGATATATGAAGATTACTATATCTTTACCCCCGGTCCCGTAAAGATGAGCGATGAGATTTTAGAAGTAGGAGCAAAACAGACTCCGTACTTTAGAAACTGTGAGTTTTCGGATGTAACATATGCTTGTGAAAAAGGTCTTATAGAGATGGTCAATGCTCCAGAGGGGTCAAAAGTTATCTTCTTGACTGCTTCAGGAACAGCAGGTATGGAGTCAACGGTTATGAACCTTTTAACCAAAGATGACAATGCATTAGTAGTTCATGGTGGTGGCTTTGGAGGTCGCTTTGTTGACATTTGTGATGTTCATGGTGTGCCTCATACAGATTTTAAAGTAAAAGATACTAACTTGCATAATATAGAGGAATTAGCTCCAAAAGAGAACTATACTTCTCTTATTATAAATGCTCATGAGACATCAGTAGGACACCTTTACGATTTAGATGCTATGGGAGCTTATGCTAAAAAGAACGATTTGCTATTTATTGTTGATGCTATCTCTATGTTGGTTACTGACCCTATAGATATGCAGTCTCAAAATATAGATGTGGTTATTGCAAGTAGTCAAAAGGGTCTAGCACTTCCTCCTGGGTTAACTATGGTTATTTTAGCTCCACAAGCTTTGGAAAAAGTTCAAGATGTTAAGAGTTTATATTTTAACTTTAAAGATTATCTTTCTAATGGCGAGAGAGGTCAAACTCCTTATACTCCAGCTGTGACTATTATGTTACAACTTGAAGCTAGATTAAATCAAATAAAACGAAGAGGTGGAGTACAACAGAGTATTCAAAAAGCAAAAGATATTTCAGAATATTTTAGAGCATCGATTAAAGATTTACCATTAAAAGCTTACACACCATTTATGCCAAATGCTATGACAACACTAACACCAACCGATGGAAAATCAGCAATGGATATTGTCAATGGTTTAGAAGATGGCTACAAAGTAATGGTTTGTCCAAATGGTGGAGCCCAGCGTGATATTATCTTTAGAGTTTCACACATGGGAGATATGACACGAGCTTATACCGATGTACTTATTGATGCACTTTATCATTATTATGGAATAGAGCGAAAATAGATGTTAACTATAGACTCAAAGGTATTACGTGAAGCTCAACTAATTATGTTGGATATGTTAGTAGAGTTTGATGCTATTTGTAAAAAATATAAGTTACAGTATTGGTTAGACTCGGGAACACTTCTTGGGGCTGTACGTCATCAAGGGTTTATTCCTTGGGATGATGATATTGATCTCTCTATGCCTATTGAAGACTATATGAAGTTTCAACAGATAGCTCAAGATGAATTGAGTGATAATATATTTTTCCAGACTAGAAAAACAGATAAGAAGTTTCTTTTTGACTATATAAAATTACGTTCTAATAAAGCTTCCATAGTAGAGTTTCATGAACAGGGTCGAGAAGTGGGGTATCATCAAGGGGTTTTTGTCGATATTTTCCCTATGTTTACTTTGCCAAACAGTGAATTTCATAAAAATTATTACAATGAAATTTTTAAGCTTATTCGTGATACTTCAGCTGTAAGCCTTCATACTCCCAATGGAAAAAATATGCCAAAGGTTCGAGCAAAACTGCTAGAATCACTCTCTCTTATGCATGAGGGCTGGGAAAATGAAGAGGGTAAAGTAATCTACGGTGGAGAGATGCCAGATGTGGCTGCTTGGTTTGATATAAAAGAGGTTTTTCCTCTTAAAAATATAACTTTTGAGGGCTTAGAGTTTCCTATGCCTCACAACCCAGAACATTACTTAGGTTCTATCTACTCCTTTAACTTTATGGAGTTACCACCTCTTGACAAACGCACTATTCATGCACATAAGATAAGTATAAAGTATTGATTTTTATCAATCTTACTATAAAAACATTTGATATAATAGGTATAATAAAAAATAAGGAATATAGAGATGTCTGTAATTATAAATTCTACTATTAAAACCAATGCTTTAGGTCGTTGGTATATAGAACTTAATGATACCACTGAAGAGGGTCATATGGAAATCTGTTTAGATATTAAAGAGTATGCTTTAAAAATCGAAGAGATAGGAGCAGAGTATGGTGGTGAAATAGACGTAGCATGGTCTGCAGATGATAATGTAAATGAGATGCAAATAAATGAAGTAAGAATGCAGATGAGAGCTTATGAGGAAGAGCTTGAACAACAAAAAGCAGCTGAAGCTGTTGGTGGAATGTCACAAACTCACCAAGATGATGGTACTCCTATTTTCTAATCTACATTATATTAAAAAGTGATGATAGTTTTATCTTTTTTAGTTACACTATTTTTATGAAAAATTTAGAAAAAGATAAACTAGAAACACTGTTGAGTATTATAAAAGAGAATCCAGCTTTAGATATTGCTCATTTTACAGACCAAGATAACCTACTTATTGAACTACTCAATGACTACTGTATACAAAAGGACTATGGCTATAAACTTAATCTATTAGATAACTCCATAAAAGAGGATATCAGTCAAAAATATGACATTCATACGAAAGTAGATTTTTTTCATCTACAACGTAAATCTTATCTTATTCAAGCAAAACAGTACGATTTTGTTTTTGTGACAGCAACAGTAGACTCAGACATAGAAAGTGACTTTTTGAAGCGTTTGCATCAAGTCATTAGAAATGCAGGAAATCTTATTATTTTTATTAAAAAAGAGGATTATACTTTACGATATAGATGGATTGAACTCTTAGAAGAGCATAATTATGTAGCAACCAATACTATTGATAATTTATGTAATGATTATGATATTCTTATCACAAAGAAGATGCACGGATGGGGTAAATAGACTTACCCCAAATTTATTATTCACATTGGGTAACAATAGCCCCTACAAGGTCAATAAAAACCGTAGCTGTTCTTTCATTAATATCTTGGTCAATAACCGTTCGTGAAATCTCTCGTTCTAATTCATCATCTAGCCCACGCTCTTCTAACATACGTTCTGCTACTGCGAGTCGTCTAAAAACCTTCTCTATCTCATTCTCAACAATATTCTGATTGGCTGTTTTTGCTATCTCAAAATAGCTAGATTGTGGTGTACGACCAAAAAAATCATCTAGTCCATACTCTTCATTATCATCTTCTATCTCTCTACTCATGGTAGCTCCTTGGGTAATTTTTTTATTATAATTAATAGCAATGAAATAAGAAATTTATGTTCTTATTTCATTGACATTAAAAACTACCCCTCTAAAAATAGAGGAGTAGAGAAAGAATTACGCTTCAGCCATAGCCTCAGTTGCATATTTTTCACCAAGGTCATACGCTTTTAAGTTAAGCTCATGAACTTTTTTAGGTACTTTTGAAAGCATAGTATCAACAAGAAGTTGTTTATCTAATGCTTTTGTATAAGTATTCGCAATAGCAAGTGCAACTACAGATTGAGTAATTACATTTCCTACCTCTTCTTTAGCAATAGTAATGATGGCAATCTCTACGATATTCCATCTTTTTCTATCTTCTTCAGTTGGATGTACTAGGTTTGGCTCAATAACAATTGTTCCACCATCACGTACACCATTTTTAAACTGTTGGTAACTTACATCAGCAACAGAGAGCATAAAGTCAATTTCACCATCAATTGCATAAGGGTAAAAAATTTCTTTACTATCAAGTTGAATATCAACAACGGTAGCTCCACCACGTACTTGTGATGTATAAGTAGCAGTTTTGATACCAAAACCACCCTCTTTAATCTTAGCTGCTGCAAAAATCTCACCAGCAAGAAGAACACCTTGTCCACCAACACCAGTAAATCGCATTACAATTTTACTCATAGCTCTTCTCCTTATATTTTTTTAGCAAAGTCATCTTGAGTGATTGCTTTTCTCTCACCCTGTTGAACTTTTTTAATATCTTCATACATATCACAGTACTCTCTAACCTCTGTATCCTGTTTCAAGATACCTGTAGGGAAAAGGTTTAGCTGCTCTTCTGGAGACATTGCATCATATTTCTTTTTAGAAACAGTAATACTATCAATCCAATCAAGGTTTGCCATAGCAGACTGCATTTTATTTTTTCTACCAAGGTTAATGTGACAGTTAGATTGAATATCTAAAAATGAGAACCCTTTATGCTCCATGGCTTGAAGCATTATTTTCTCCATCTTTTTAGGAGAGTTTACTGTCTCACGACCAACAAAAGAAGCACCAGCTGCAATAGCAAGTTCACATGCATCAAAAGTTGGGTCAATATTTCCTGCTTTTTGAGAAACAGTCCACATCCCTTGTGGTGTTGTAGGAGATGTTTGAGAGTTGGTCAAACCATAGATGAAGTTGTTAATAAGAATCATGGTCATATCGATATTTCTTCTACAACCGTGAATTGTATGGTTACCACCAATAGCAAGACCATCACCATCACCTGCCACACAGATAACATGTTTGTCTGGGTTCGCCAATTTAATACCTGTTGCAAATGCAATAGTTCTACCGTGAGTTGTGTGAACAGTGTTAAAGTCTACATAAGAAGAGAATCTTCCTGAACAACCAATTCCTGAAACAACACAAACATCATCTTTTTCCCATCCAAGTTTTTCAACGGCACGAATAAATGATTTTAAGATGATACCATCACCACATCCCCAACACCATAGTGTTGGCATTTTTTCAGTTCTTAGATAATTGTCATAATTAAATGCCATATTATAGCTCCTTCACTTTTTCAATAATATCTGATGGAGAGAATGGACGACCATTGGTCTTTGTTAATTTTGCAATATCCAATCTTCCCATACTTCTTTGTACCTCTTCTAGGTATTGACCTTGGTTAAGCTCAACAGATAGAACTTTGTCAAATTTTTGTCCAAGTTCATGCAATCTCTTTTCAGGAGATGGCCATAGAGTAATTGGTCTAAACATACCAACTTTAATACCATCTGCTCTAAGAGAATTTACTGCCTCTTTAATTGCCAATGAAGCTGAACCATAACCGACAATAAGAATATCTGCATCATCAATCATATACTCTTCATTTGATTCAATCTCATCAGTATACTTTTCAACTTTCTGGAAAAGTCTGTCAATCAGTTTTCTACACGTCTCAATCTCTTCAGTTGGAAAACCAGAAGCATCATGGTGAAGACCTGTATAGTGGTATCTATATCCTGTAAACATTGGATTAAGAACTGCTGGTTGGTCTTGTTCTACACCATAAGGAAGATATTCATCAGCAGGTCCATCAAAAGTTTTTCTAGGAACAATTCCTGCTTTTACTGCTTCTACTGTAGGAATCTCAGCTTTTGCATGCATGTGTCCAATAGTCTCATCTAATAAGACAAATACAGGTTGCATAAATCTGTCTGCAAGGTTAAATGCTCTTACAGTTTCAGTGTAACACTCAGCAAGGTTTCCTGCACAAACTGTAATAGATTTGTAGTCACCATGTGATGGGTTTTTTGCCTGAGCAACATCCCCTTGAGATACACGTGTTGGAAGACCAGTTGATGGACCACCTCTCA
>JALUKQ010000159.1 GCA_027056485.1 Campylobacteraceae bacterium
TATATTCGGTTGTTAAAGATCATTTTCTTGCTTCCTCAAACTCTCGCTAACAAACTCTGTTAGGTCTCTGTGTTCTTGGACGCGTATTATAGACAAATACCTCTTCCTTGTCAAGGGTTTTCCTCAAATAATTGAAAATTCTTTCTTTTTCTCTCTTTTAGTAATTCCCCCTTACTATAAATATATTAAGCAATTATTTTTTTCTTTTTTAAAACAATAAAAAAAATTTAATTTAAAAATATTTAATTTATATAAACATTATTCTTTGTTTTTTGTTTTAAGCTAAGAAAGAGGTAAATTTTTTTATAATAGTCAATGCGTTATTTTGCATATAAATACATAGGAGAATATTATGACAATTAAAGATACACTAAAGTTATCACTAATAGCTGCAGCTATGATGACGAGTGCAAATGCACAATCAGCAATCGATGGTGATGACTTACCACCAGCAAAACCAGGACAATGTTTTACAAAAGCATTTTTTCCTGCTAAATATGCTACAACTACAGAGAGAGTATTAGCTTCTGAGGCAAGTGAAAAAGTTCAAGTTATTCCTGCTAAATATGGTTGGGGAACAGAAAAAATTAAGGTTTCTGATGGAACCCAAAGAGTTGTAACCGTACCTGCTGCATATAAAACTGTTTATGAAAGAGTATTATCTAAACCTGCTTCTCAAACATGGAGAACTAGTTTAAATAAAAATGCTCCAGAAGCATCTAATACATGTGTACAATCAGCTGCTGCTGCTGGTATGAATGTTAGTGGTGCAACACCAGGTACTTGTTTCTATGAGCACTATAAACCTGCTAAATACCAAACTACTACAGAAAAGGTATTAGCTTCTGAGGCAAGTGAAAAAGTTCAAGCAATTCCTGCTAAATACAGAACTGTAACTAAAAGAATTCTTGTATCTGAAGGCACAGAAAGATTAGTTACATCTCCAGCTCAATACAAAACTGTAAAAGAGAGAATTCAAGTATCTCCTGCAAGAACTGAGTGGAAAAAAACAAAATGTGGAGATAGAGGATGTAATCAATCTGAAGTTGTATGTTTAGTAGAAATTCCAGCTGTATATAAAACTGTAACTAAAAAAGTTGTTGCAAAACCAGCAGCTACAAGAAAAGTTACAACTCCACCACAATATAAAACTGTAAAAGTTCAAGAATTGGTACAACCAGCTTCTTCAAGAACTATTCCAATTCCAGCAACATATAAAACTGTTACTAGAAAAGCAAAAGTTCAAGATGCTGCATACTCTTGGTCAGATGCTAGTGGCAAAAATGCCAGAACACGTATCACTAAACAATGTGATAAAATTTGTTTAACTGCTACACCAGCTGTATATAACAAAGTTTCTAAGAAAGTTGTTGCAAAACCTGCTTCAACAAAAACTCTTACAACTCCAGCAAAGTATACAACTGTTAAAATTAAGAAACTTGTAACTCCTGCTAGTGAGAGAAGAATAGCTATACCAGCAACATATAAAACTGTGACTAAAAAACGTATGGTTGCAGATGGTTATGCTAAATGGGTACCAATTGTTTGTAAATCAAATATGACTAGACCAACTATTCAGAGAGTTCAGCAAGCACTTAAAGCTGCTGGATACTATAATGGTCCAATTGATGGTGTATGGGGTTCAGCTTCAAAAGCTGGAACAAGAGCATACCAAAAAGCTAAAGGTTTACCAGTTGCTGGTCTATCTGTAGCGACTATGGAGTCTTTAGGTCTTTATTAATCAGATACCTAAATTCTTTTTCAGAAGAGAGTGCTCTCTCTTCTGAACCCATATTATTTAACTTATTTCAACTTCTATTCAACTTCTTTTAAACATCAACTTAATATACTAGCTATGAAAATATCAATATAGTAATTGATATCATTTTAATTTATACGATATAACTTTAGTAAGAAGTTATACACAAAGGATTTATATGGCTCTTTATGATAGAGATTATAACAATAGTACAATAGATACTAACTATACAACAACAGATAGTGCATCTGTTACATTTATGAAGCAAACATACCAACTACTTGGAGCAAGTATGATAGCATCTGCACTTGGTGCATATGTTGCAATGCCTTATGTAGAGATTATTTCTAATTTCAAATGGTTTATTTTTGGATTTGTTATGTTTATGGCATTTTTTGGTTTTTCAATTACTAGAAAAAACAATACTTTACACCTTATGGCTCTATTTGTATTTACATTTGCCTTAGGTGTAATGATTGTTCCTCTTTTGGCTTTTACTATAGCTAAAGGGAATGGGGCATTTATAGGAAATGCATTTTTAATGACTTCTGTACTTTTTGGTGCATTGAGTCTTTTTGCTATTAATTCTAAAAGTGACTTTTCTAGTTGGGGTAAACCACTATTTATTACATTCGTAGTTATTTTTATAGCTTCACTAGTAAATTACTTTTTCTTACATAGCCCAATAATGCATATAGTAATTACAGCTGGTATTTTACTTCTATTTTCACTGTTTACTATCTATGATACACAAAACATAGCTAATGGGGCATATGACTCACCTGTAGACGCTGCAGTATCATTATTCTTAGACTTTTTCAATATGTTTACAGCAATTTTACAGCTGTTAGGAATAATGGGTGATGACTAAGTATCGTTACTTTATCTTTGGAGCTAGTCTCCAAAGATTTATTTAATTTTCGCCCTTATAAAAAGTACTTCAAACTCTAAATAATCTAAAGGATAATTTTTCATTATATTTTTCATCTCTTTATAACTCAAGACTCCAGCTCCTCCACTGACTCCACTTCTTTTTATATATCTAAACATTTCTAAAACAGAATCAAAACTTAGATGATATTGTATTTCTTCCATTCTATCAATGGTATAATTCTCCAAGGCATCAAAAATGCTCTTTTGTGAATAGATAGGAGATTGAACACCTGCAACTTTATGCAGAGTAGAAAATGTTTTAGATGTAAAAAATGCAAAATAATACTCATCTGCCAATCTTGATATTGAATTTAATACAGCTGATAAATCTGTACTCCATTGCAAAGCAGAAGCTGAGATAAGAATAGAAAACTCCTTATCTACATAGATCTTAAAACTATTACTATTATTAAAATCTAAACAAATTGTTTGAATATTCTTTCCTTTAGGATGTAAATTTAACATCTCTCTTGAAAAGTCTAAAGCTGTGAATTTATCTATTTTAATATTATTACAAATCATATTTTCATAAATAGCTCCTGCACCTGCACCTAAATCTAAAACCGAAGAATAATGGTTTTTTTCTAACATAGAAACCAACTTACTAGCGACTTTAGACTGTATTATATTATGCATATTATATTCATGTGCAAATCGGGAGAACTCTTTTACTATTTTCATTTATCTCAGTTTCAATTAATTTAGGGTATAATCGCCGAAATTATACCCAATTTGAAGTTTAATATACAAAATAACTTCAACATTCAGAGAGGAAAGAATGATTTCAACACTATTAGTTGTTCAAATTGCTTTAACTATCGCTATAGTTATTGCTGTTTTATTACAAAAAAGTTCAAGTATGGGGCTCGGTGCCTACAGTGGAAGTAACGAATCTATGTTTGGAGCAAAAGGTCCTGCAAGTTTTTTAGCAAAAGCAACATTTACATTAGCACTTCTTTTTATACTAAACACATTGGCTATGGGATATCTATATAACCAAAAGAAGTCTCATTCAGTAGTAGATACTATTAGTACTTCAACATCTGTACCTACTATTGCAGAAACAAATGTATCAGTAGAAGTACCAGCTCCAATAGATACTAACTCTAGCAAATAAAACGATTTGAGGCTTTGCCTCATTCGTACTACTCCCCTCTATTTAATCGCTTTACATCTTTTCAAGCAAAAAAAGGGTAAAATTTCACTATTAAATCTAAAGCCATTTATCGGCTTCTTTAAAGAAGGATATAGAAATGTTAAATGAAATTTATGACCATGCAAAAGATCAAATGGAAAAAAGTATCGATGCACTAAAAAGAGACTTCTCTACACTAAGAACAGGTAAAGTTACTACTCATATTGTAGACCATATTAAAGTAGACTATTATGGAACACCTACGGCACTTAACCAAGTAGGGAATGTTATTGTATCTGATGCGACTACTATCTCTATTACTCCATGGGAAAAAAACCTTTTAGCTGATATTGAAAAAGCTATTCAAAAAGCAGATATTGGAGTAAATCCAAATAATGATGGTGACTTCATTAAACTTTTTTTCCCAGCTATGACTTCAGAACAGAGACAAGAGATAGTAAAGCAAGCTAAGAGTATGTCTGAAAAAGCTAAAATTGCGATTAGAAATATTCGTAAAGATGCTAATGATAAAGTTAAAAAGCTTGAAAAAGATAAGGAAATTTCTGAAGATGATTCAAAAAAAGGACAAGCAGAAGTTCAAAAAATAACTGATGCTGCTGTTGCACAAATAGAATCAACTCTGGCAATTAAAGAAGCCGATATTCTAAAGGTATAACTATATGAATGTAGAAGAAATATATAAAGATGCAAAAGCACTATTAGAGGGTCATTTTATTTTATCTAGTGGAAATCATTCTAATCGCTATCTTCAAAGTGCTAAAGTACTTGAAGACCCAAAAAGAGCTGCTATACTAGCTGATGCCTTAGCCATGATGATTAAAGAAAGTAACCTTGAAGTTGATACAGTTTGTGCTCCAGCATTAGGTGGAATTTTAGCAGGATATGAACTGGCTCGTTCTTTAAATGTTCGTTCTATTTTTGTTGAACGCAAAGAAGGTGGGATGGAACTACGACGTGGATTTGAAGTAAAAAAAGGTGAAAAAATACTCATTTGTGAAGATATCATCACTACAGGTGGTTCAGCTATGGAAGCAGCAAGTATTATTAAAAAATTAGGTGCTGAAGTTGTTGCATTTGCATCTCTTGCAAATAGAGGTTTTTGTAAACGAGAAGGAACAGACATAACTCCAAAAAGTGAATGTAAACTACCTATGGATACTCCTCTCTTTGCACTAGATGATTTTACATTCGAAATGTACACGCCTGAAGAGTGTCCTTTATGTAAAAAAGGTAGTATAGCCGTTAAACCAGGTAGTCGAAATAATTAATCACTTCCCATTAAAAATTTTATGTAGAACATCTAATAAGATATTCTACACCTCCATTCCTATCCACATTTAATTTACAAAGTTATGCTATACTCTTACTATTAAACATAATTAAAGGAATTCACAATGAATAAAAAAATCTTAAAGCCTATATTAGCATCATCACTGGCAGTCCTACTATTTGCAGGTTGTACAGCTGGTCCTAATGGTGGAATGAATATGCCAACTATTAAAAATGCTGATGGTACAGCAAATAGAGCACAAACTGGTGCTCTCCTTGGTGGTTTACTTGGTGCTGTTATAGGTGGTAGTACAGCTAACCATTCAGGGAAAAGAGTTGCTATTGGTGGTGCTGCAGGTGCTGCTATAGGTGCTGCAATTGGTTATAGTTTAGATCAACAAGCTCAAGAAGTTGCACAAACACTAAATACTAATGTTAACAATAATCCTAACGCAGAACAAGATTCAAACAATCAACTAATTGTTTCTAATACTGATAAGTTTGTAAAAATTATGTTTCGTGATCCAATGATGTTCAGAACAAATTCATCTGTACCTACCCCATCAGCAGCAGCAGAAATAAGACAAATGATTCCTGCATTACGGAAACCTGCTTATGCAAATATGATTATTCAAGTTGTAGGACATACAGATAGTAGAGGAAGCTTTCAACATAATCAAGCACTCTCAGAGGCTAGAGCTTCATCTGTAGGAACAACTATTAGTAATGCAGGAGTAACAAATGCTATGTATTCAAAAGGTTGTTCATTTTCAAAACCTGTTGTACAAAATACATCAGATGCAAATATGGCACTAAATAGAAGGGTAGAGATTTATTTATATCCTAACCAAGCTGCTGTTATTGATCCATGTAAACAATAATAACACTAATATGAAGACAGGGTAGCTTTTGCTCTCTGTCCTGTAAGAATACCACTTATATACTCTTCTTCTGTACTTTTTATTTTATTCAATAAATTTTTCTTAAAATTACTATCATCTAGCATACGTTCTTCAACAAATTCATACATCAAAGAAAAATCTGGAAAAAATTCCATCATTTCATTTTTTAGATTAGATTCATTCCAAAGCTTTCTTTTTTTAGATTCTGACAAAGTACTTAACAATATAGTCTGCTCACCAATAACATTGGTATTATAATAATTTTCGCTATTCAGTTCTGTAGTTTTTTTACTATAACTATTAGGCTTATCCACTTCATCTTGTAAATCATTAATAAAATTTGTTAAACCAGAAAGTATAAAAAAAAGTGCAATAACACCGAAAATGACTGTTCCATTCATGATAAACCTTTAAAAAACTCTATTACATAGAATTACTGAGTAAAGATAAATTATATAGGAATAAAGATAATAATTAAGTTAATTTTTAAGATTATAATAAGAAAATTTAGGAATGGTGCGGATGAGAGGACTCGAACCTCCACGCCGTGAAGCACCAGATCCTAAGTCTGGCGTGTATACCAATTTCACCACATCCGCATAATACTTGTCTTGGAAACAAGTGGTACACCCGTCAGGATTCGAACCTGAGACCCTCGCCTTAGAAGGGCGATGCTCTATCCAGCTGAGCTACGAGTGCATATAAATATAATAATAAAATCAAATGGTACGCCAGAGAGGACTCGAACCCCTAACCCTCAGATCCGAAGTCTGATGCTCTATCCAATTGAGCCACTAGCGCTTCTTCATTTTGGGTAT
>JALUKQ010000160.1 GCA_027056485.1 Campylobacteraceae bacterium
GAAAAGTAATCTTGCAACTCTTCTTTTTCAACTTTTATTTTTTGTAAAAATGAGGGGTTCCATAATTTGATACTAGAAAATGTCAGTGGGGTATGATGGGTACTTGATTTATCTTTTTTGTCTATAAAGAGTTCACTACTATTGATTTTAGAGGGAATTTTTGAATATAAATTTGAATAGACGCGAACATGAACCCCTTTTTTGTCAACTCTTAGCACTTTAAAAATACCAAATTTACCTTTATTAGGCATACTATATAGTTCACCAGCTTTATAGTTTTGTACTTGAAAATTAGAAGAGAACTTTTTTAATAATCGTTTAAACATGGGTTAAATTTCCTATAATTATTTATTAACTATTATAGGAAAAAGATCTCTTGATATCAATATAAAAAAATATGTAATTTTTTATTTAAAGTTCTTCTTTGATTTTCTCTTTTGCTTTATGAAATGTATCTATTGAAATAATTTTGAGTTCTATATCTCGTCCATGTTCACGCTCACAGTTACCAATAACTGATTTAAAGTAGTGTACATCAGAAATTTTAGAACAGATAAGTGTATCAGCACCACTATCTAAGGCACTAAGAAGTACTGTACCTGCTTTTTTATAAGCCATCTCACTGTAGTTGTTTATAATGCTTTGACCAGCTTTTTTAGTAGACATCTCAAAATGAATAACATTTATATTATTCTTTTTTGCTATACCTTTTAACTCTTCTACTATCTTATTTGACTTTTTATCCCCAACATAAATAGCAATACTTGTTCCTACTAAGGACTCTTCAATATCATGATTTTTTTCTCTTAAAGTTAATGAGGATAGTTTGTCTATAAATGATATGGGTTCTTTTAGATTAAGCATAGACTTCAATTCATCTATTTTACCTTGGTGGTCTTCACCTTGAAAAATATTGTTTTCATATTCACAACATCTTATTCCTGTAAATTCATTATTAATGGCTGCTAAAATTTCATCTTTGTACTCTGATTTATCTTCTACAATCATCTTATATGCCAAAAGTAAAATAGCATCACCAATATAATCATGATTATAGTTAAATGTTTCAGAAGCATAGTGAATAGGGTAGAGTGTTAAATAGTAAGCTAAATCTTCTTTATTTGTTAGATGACTTGAAAAAAGTGATCTATATTGATGTAAAAAGTCACTGTTGTTTAGTATTAAACCATTATCTGAACGGTATCTCAATGCAGGATCAATAGTAAGTTCATTTCCTAGTTTTTTAACTATATCTGATATATTTTCATCTCCTGTTACTATCAACTCATTAACTTTAAAGATTAAATTTTCTTCAGGATAAGAAAAATTAGGATTTTTCTCGTTAATGAGTTTAAGAACTTCTACTAATTTAGTATCATTTTTGAGTGTAAATGAGAAGTTTTTATAGTAAGGTAAGTAGTCAGTCTTAGAATTAAAGAAAAAAGCTTTAATATTTATTTCCAATAAATTTTCAAATGGCATGGTTACATACTCCTAACAAAATTATAATTTTACTAATATATCCATCTTATGATTAAAATAGAGAATATCAGGAGAGAAATTATTAGTAAAAGTTTTTATATGTGCAATATGAAAAGTTTTTTTGCCTTTTCTCTACAACATTATCCCAATATCATCAATAATATGCTCAACCAAAGATTTACCACATAAATCTACTTTAGAACGCTCAAACGCCAAACATTTGTCGCTTATGGGTACGTTTCCACGCTCATAAAAACGGATGTTGTAGTTTTTATCTCTAACGGTAATGGCTTCACCGTTGTTGATGATATGAGGAGAAAAAGGAATGTCTATAATTCCGTTTTTAATGGAGTTAAATACTTGTCTCCATAAGGTATCAGCAGGGTCATTAAAGACAGCTTCCATGATGTCGTCAACCATTTCACTTAGGTTCTCTTCCTCCTCTGCATCGGTAATGCTCGGAATTCCTCTTAACATATTGAGTGTGTATTGGGTGTTTCTAACAGCAGAGGC
>JALUKQ010000161.1 GCA_027056485.1 Campylobacteraceae bacterium
AGCGTTTTTGGTAGATTTTAATACTCATATGTATGTATTTGTTCCCAACTTCAAGTTGGAAATACAGATGAGGTTTTTAGATTATTGAGTTGATTTTGTTTATGCTATTCATAGGCATTCCCAACCTCAGGTTGGGAACGAATAAAAACATAATCACCATTTACCTTTAAGCCACCATATGTTAACATTGTTCACATATAAAATAAAAAGGATAAAAAAATGAAAAAACTACTACTCTTAACCACCATAACAGCCTCTCTCTTTGCCATGAGTTCTGAAGAGGTTGCTAAAAAATCGTATGATGTTGTAAGTGGGTACAAAAGCTCACTTTCTAAAACTACCATGATTTTGAAAAATGCCCAGGGTGTTGAAAATGTACGAAAGCTAGAGATAAAAAAGGTAGAGGGAGCAGATGGGGACAAGTCACTTTTGAACTTTCTCTACCCTGATGACCTAAAAGATACCAAGCTTCTAAGTTACGAGGTCATCGGTGGAGATGACAAGCAGTGGCTCTATTTGCCATCGCTTAAACGCATAAAGAGAATCAGCTCACGCAATAAATCGGGTTCATTTATGGCGAGTGAGTTCTCTTATGAAGATATCTCTTCTCAAAACTACAAAAACTACAGTTACACTGGTGAAGCCCAAGAGGTGACCAAAGATGGTGTGAACTATTACAAAATAACAAGAACCCCTATAGATGCCAACAGTGGTTACTCTAAACAGGTTATTTGGATAGAAAAACCGACACTTTTAGCAAAGTATGGTGAGTACTATGACAAACAAAACAGACTCTTAAAAAAGATAAACTTTACAGCATATAAAGCGATAGACGGGATTCAACGTGTGGTTAAAATTGTCATAGAAAACGTACAAAACAAAAAGAGTTCCTCTTTGGAGTGGGATGAAGATGCGATTAATGCGAACATTAGTGCTTCACAACTCTCTAAACGAGCATTGAAATAGTTGTTATGAGACGATACATAGCGTTTTTAGACCAGCACAAAACAAAGTTAATAATATTGACAACCATGCTTGTGGTACTGCTTTCAATATCGTTAAAAGATTTAGCCTTTGAGGGGAGTTACCGTATATGGTTTGACCCCTCTAGTAAAATCATGAAAGATTACGACAAATTTCGCTCTACTTTTAGTGGAGATGATACCTTTATAGTCGCCTTTGAGGATAAAGAGGGAATATTTCGAGAGAAACCCATTACGACCATTTTGGAGTTAACCCAAAAGTTTAAAATGCTTGATGGCGTACAAAAAGTAAACTCTCTTACCAACTACCAACAGATACGCAGTGAAGACGACGATGTGATGGTGGAGGATTTTATCTACGATACCAAAGAGGATTTAAAAGCTAAAAAGCAAATTGCCACACATGACAAACTCATACTTCATCAGCTCATTAATGATGATGCGACGGCTACTATGATAGCTGTTAAACTTGCCTCTTCGGTCGGTGCAGATGAAGAGGTCAACCTCTATGTTATGAAAGAGTTAGAGAAGATACGCGAAGAGTATGAGGCTAAAACAGGTTATACCTTTTACATCTCTGGACTCTCAGCTGTTACTGCATCACTTGTCAATGTTGCCGTGCATGATGCTTTGGTGCTTATACCTCTTGCTGTTGTTATTGTAGTTGTTTTACTCTTTTTGCTATTTAGAGACCCTATTGGTGTTGCTGTTCCTGCAGTGGTAATTGTCTTTACTTTTTTATTGGTACTCAGTATGCAGATGCTTTTAGGGCATAAGCTCAACAACTTTACGGTAAACATCCCCTCTTTTATAGCAGCCATTGCCATAGCTGACTCCATGCACCTCTTTTTAGCATGGGTCTACTACAAAACAAAAAAGATAACAAATAAAGAGGCTGTTTACTTAGCTCTTAAAAATAACTTTATGCCCATTGCCATGACTTCAATAACCACGGCAATTGGTTTTGCAACTTTAAGCATTAGTGCTATTGAGCCTATTGCCACTTTGGGAATTGCCATTACGGCTGGGGCATTAATAGCCTTTTTACTGAGTATCTCTTTTGTTCCTGCTATACTTTTACTACTCAATGATGAGTATAAAATTAAACCTATTAAGTTCTTGAACCTTATCAACAGTAAAGGCTATGGAGCATTTATAGTACGGCATGACAAACAGATAGTTATGGGCTTTGCATTCATTATGATTGTAATTGGCTATGGACTAACGAATCTTAAAGTAGACAGTAACAGCATTAAATACTTTGACAAAAGTACTACAGTACGTAGTGGAAGTGAATTTGTAGAAGAGAAGCTCTCTGGGTCTATGGTATATGAGATTGTTTTAGATTCTAAGGTTAAGGAGGGAGCCAAATCTCCTAAATTTCTCAACAAAATTGTAGCGTTTGAAAATGCATTGCTAGGGAGATACCCTAATATTACTTTTACTACTTCTCTTAAAGATATTGTTGAGCGAATGCATAAGGTTTTAGATACCAGTGCAACAACACCTCTGCCAAGCAGTAAAAATGCAGTAGCCCAATACCTACTACTCTACTCCATGAGCCTACCACAAGGTATGGAACTCAACGACAAAATAGACACGCAGGAGCGTTACTTACGAATGAGCATCAATAGCAACATTCAAGATACCTCTAAAGATTTAGAGATGATAGATTGGACAGAGCGTTGGTGGAAAGAAAACACAGACTATTTAGCTACTGTACAAGGGCAAACCTCTATCTTTGCCTATATGCAAAGTAGCGTCATGGATACACTTTTACTCTCTATCTCAGCTACTTTGATACTTGTCGTTTTTGCGATGTTCTTTATCTTTAAAAACATAAAGATGCTATGGATATTTATCTTACCCAATATTGCTCCCATCTTACTAGTCAGTGGAGTCATGGGTTACTTAGGGCGTAGTGTAGACATTGGGGTAGCCATCTCAGCCTCTGTCATTTTAGGAATTGCAGTAGATGACACCATTCACTTCTTTTCTAAATATTTTCAAGCCATTAAAACCATGAACTTTGAAGAGAGCATCGACTATGTTATTAGCCACAGTGGTAATGCAATGATACTTACCACTCTAATTTTGAGCTTTACCTTTAGTATGTTTGGAGTGAGTAGTTTTGTGCCAAATGTTAACTTTGCTATTGTGACAGTTGTTGCACTAAATATTGCATTATTGTTAGATTTGGTTCTTTTACCTGCTTTGTTGAGTCTGTTTTACAATAAAAAATAGACTATAGGTTACGATAAATAAAGTCGTAACCTTTTAGCTCTTTATATCATCTTCACCATGCTTCTTTTTCAAAATAACACTAAACACAAAATCTTTTAAAATCAAAGCAGCACAATATAACCATAAAATGTCCATAACTGTATTATGCTTATACTCCAAACCATAATATAAAAGAGGCAACCCTATAAAAACAAGCCACTTTATATAGTAAAAAAATATAATACCTGTACCGTAAAGTTCTCTAAAAAATTTCTGCATAACTTTCCTTTTGAAATATAATTTCTATTATATATCATTTCTTATTAGATAACAAAAAATATACAAAATCTATAATTATTATTACTTTTTTTTATAAAAGTAGCTATTTTCCACAATGTTTACACAATACACTCTTATACTCCAAACACAAAAACTAAAAGGATTAATAAATGACAAAATTTACAAAACTAGCATTGATTGCACTTTTTGGAATGGCGATTACTACGACAACAGCTTCAGCAGCAGATGCAGAAAAAGGTCTTAAGCTTTACTCTAAAAAACTTAAAGAAGTATGTGGAATGCCAGGTTCTGATTTTACTATCAAACACACAACTGATGAGTGGACAGCAATTATAGAAGAAGGAAAAATGGAAGATGAAATCAAAGCTATTTGTGGTGATGATGCTGAAATTAAAGAAAAATTAGTTCCATTTATTGGTGACTTTGCAGTAGAGTACTCAAGTGATTCAGGAAATGTTCCAGCTTGTTAAGCGTATACTTACATACGATACCTCTTTTATGAGGTATCCTCTCTTTTCTCTTTCTTTTATATCCCTGCATAATTAAAACTTATCAACAAATACTTTTTCAATCATTATTACTTGTTACATTTTAGGATGGATAACTTAAAATTATTATTATATTAAGTAAAATTAATATAAGTGTAACGATTCATTTGTTAAAATTTTTCAACTATAAAAAGGAGAATGTATGAAAAAAATCATATTATCAACAGCTGTATTTACATCTATAGCTTTTGCTGGGGGAGATGTTATCCCAATGGAACAAATAAGTAATAACGATGCTATTATGGCAGAGATTGAAGCTTTAAAAGGTGAAGTAGCTTCACTTAAAGCAGAAAATGCAAAAAAACCTAATAAAACTGATGATAAGTTGGCAAAAAAATTAAAAGCCATGAACAAAAAAATTAATAAAGTAAGAACTCATGATGCACATGATAACATTAAATTTTCTATGGATTTTAGAAATACCTTAGATAATTTAGAATATACCAATAATAAAACAGGTGAAGTTGCATCAAATAACAATCTTTTAACTTCAAGAGTACTCTTAAACATGGCATCAGCACCAACAAAAAAACTTCTCTTTAAAGGTCAGTTAGCAGCTTATAGTAACTGGGGTGCACATTTAAATACCGAAGACCCTTCATTAAAAAGTTGGGCAGGTTCATCAAAATCATCAGATACAATTTTTAGAATTAGACAAGCGTACTTTGTCTATTCAGATAAATTACTAGATGGAAAACTCCCCTACTCATTTAGTATTGGTAGACGTCAAGCAACTGATGGTTTTTTAGCGAATCATAGAGAAAATCTTAAAGATCCTGGTTCTCCCCTAGCTCATATTACCAATATGGAAGTTGATGCTGCTATGTTTAAGTTAAATACAGAAAAGTTTTTAACCAATGGCTCTTTTATGAAATTTATTTATGGTCGGGCACACTCTGGTGGAATCGAGTCAATATATGATGTTGGTGGATACAAACCTTATGCACAAAAAGATGGTGATGTTAATGAGAATGTTGACCTTCTTATAGCTCTAGGAAGCCTCTATAATAATGGTCAATATAACCTTATGTTTGAAGATGCTCTAATCTTAAATACGAAAGGTCAAAATACAAACACTTTAATAAAATCAGTTGATGCAGGAAAAGCAAATCTTGTTGCACTATCATTACAAGTAGATGGTGTAGGTGATGAGATTAATGACTTTCTTGATGACACTATACTCTTTGCTTCTGCTGCATACAGTAACTATATGCCAGAAAGTGGTCATCAACTTTTAGGTTCAACTGATGATGAATCAGGTAAATCTGTATGGATAGGTGCTACTTTCCCTGATATGATAACAGATTCTGGACGATTTGGTATAGAGTACAATAAAGGTTCACAGTATTGGACACCTATGACTTGGGCTGAAGATTCTGCCATGGGTTCTAAAGTAGCTGTTCGTGGTGATGCTTATGAAGCATACTGGAACTTCAACTTATTTGGAGAAAAAAATCTACCATCCCAAGTCCGTTATACACATGAACAACATGACTATACTCCAAATATTAGATGTTCTGGCTGGGTTGCACCTACGCCTGTTGATATTGAAGCAGATGATATCCGATTATCAGTTAGTTATAAATACTAATTCTCTTCTTAATTCCCAAGATAAACTTGGGAATTATATTCCTCCAAGCTCACATAAACGTTATTTAATTTTTTCTCTAAATCATAAAATATAAACTTCATAAATATTCATTTTTATTAAAAAGAATGATGAAAATTTCTTGCTTCCATTGGTAACACAAAATCTTATTCGTATAATAATAGTGAGTTATTTATACTCACATTACAAAAAGTAGGATATTCTACTTGCAGTGATAGAAAATATCTCACTTAAAATTTTAAAGATTAAAGGGGAAACCATGGCAGCAATGACAGCTCCTGAGAATACTCCAGTATGGGTTAACACATCAAGATGTAAAGCTTGTGATATTTGTGTTGATGCATGTCCTGCAGGTGTACTCTCTATGCAACAAGAACCAACTTCAACATTAGGGGCAATGATCTCTGTAATCGCTCCTGATTCATGTATTGGATGTAATGAGTGTGAACTTTCATGTCCAGATTTTGCTATTTATGTAGCAACAAAAAAAGAGTTTAAATTTGCTAAATTGACTGATAATTCAAAGTCAAGACAAGAAGCAATTGAAAACAATGGGTATAGATTACCTGTAGATTATAAGGAGGCTAACTAAATGTCAGCAACTAGAGAAATCATTTCAAGTGGTAACGAACTAGCAGCCATTGCATCAGTAGATGCAGGATGTATGTTTTTTGGAGGATATCCTTTAACACCATCAAGTGAAGTTATGCACGTAATCTCTGACCTTTTACCAAAAATTGGTGGGGCAGCAATTCAGATGGAAGATGAAATTGCAGGTGTAGCAGCAGCAATTGGTGCAGGTATGTCAGGTGTTAGAACCATGACAGCAACATCAGGACCTGGTATTTCACTTAAAGCTGAAAACCTTGGACTTGCTCAAATGTGTGAAGTACCATTGGTTGTTATCAATGTTATGAGAGGTGGTCCATCAACTGGTCTTCCAACACGTGTATCTCAAGGGGATGTTGCTCAGGCAAAAAACCCATCACATGGTGACTACAAATCTATTACAGTTTGTGCAGGAAACCTTGCTGAGTGTTA
>JALUKQ010000162.1 GCA_027056485.1 Campylobacteraceae bacterium
ATATTACAAAATTATACTTGTACTCATTAAAGATATTTTATAATAAAGATTAAACCATATATTAAGATATATAAGATATATTTATAAAAATTATAACTACAAAAGATAAAGGTAAAAATATATGAAACAATCAATGGTAATGGAGAAATATCCTATAAGTGAAATGGATATTATGAAGAGTGAGACAACATTTTCAACAGTAGATGAGGTGATAGCTTATTTAAAAGAGAAAATTGATGCTCACCCTGTAGCAGCTTATATTGCAACATTTGACCACTATACGCACACTAAAAACTTGGGTGAAGCAGGTGAGATTAGTGCTGATATTTTAGATGCTAAAAATATTATCTGCTGTTTTGGAAAGCAGTTACCAAACCCTACTTTGTTGGCTGTTCGTCCACGTGCTATTGGTGTTGCTGAACTAAAAGATAAATTTGTAGTTAGTTTTATGGATGCACCAAATGCACAGGCTCACGAGTTTATGGTTTCTTGGGTTAAGGGAATAGCAAATAAATAAAAAAAATATTGGGAGAATTTTATGAAAAAAGTTTTAGTTTTAGGTGGTGGTTTTGCTGGTGTTGAAGCAGCTATTTATCTGAAAAAACAAGATAACCTTGAAGTAACATTGGTAAGTGATCGTGATTATTTTTATATCTATCCTACTTCTATTTGGATTCCAACAGGAGAGACAACAGAAGAGAAAATATCGGTTCCTTTGAAGGATTTGGCTTCTAAACATGGGTTTGAAGTTATTGTAGATGCTGTGACTGATTTAAAAGCAGCTAAGAAAGTGGTAACCTTACAAAGTGGTCGAGTATTGGATGGTTATGATTATATCGTCGTGGCAATGGGTCAAGATAAAATAAAGTTAAAAGGTATAGAAAATACCTTGTCAATCTGTGGAAAACCAGAAGAAGCAGGAGAGTTAAAACTTAGATTAGATGTACTTGTAGCAAAAGGTTCAGGGAAAATAGCCATGGGCTTTGGTGGAAACCCAAAAGATACCTCTGCTGTTCGTGGTGGTCCTGCATTTGAAGTTCTATTTAACGTTCATAATATGTTAAAGAAAAAAGGTATTAGAGATAATTTTAAGTTAATATTTTTTGCACCGATGGAGAAACCAGGTCAGAAAATGGGAGATAAAGCTTTAGTCATGATGGATAAAATGTTTGGTATGACAAACATTAATAAAAAAGTGGGTTCTAAAATTACTTCATTTGAAAAAGATGGAATAAACTTTGAAGATGGCACAAAGATAGAGTCTGACTTGACCATGTTTATCTCTGCTGGTAAAGGACACTCTGTTCTAGAAGCTTCTGACTTACCACTAAGTGAGGCAGGTTTTGTTGTAACCAATGAGTATAATGAGATAGAGGGTTTTGAAAATGTTTACGCTATTGGTGACTCTGCATCGTTAATGGGACCACAGTGGAGAGCAAAGCAGGGGCATGTAGCAGAGGTTATGGCTAAAAATGTTGCCTATAATATCTTTCAACACTCGCAAGGGATGAACTCTAAACGCTCATACGAGGAGCATCTAAATATCTTATGTGTCATGGATACAGGTGATGGTGCAGCTTTTGTTTATCGTGATAACAAAGGTGGGAAAATGATTCCTATGCCAATAGTCGGTCACTGGATGAAAAAAGGTTGGGGTTGGTACTGTAGACAATCCAAACTTGGTAATATTCCTCGTATTCCAGGAATGTAACTATTTTTACGTGAGTTGTTTAACTCACGTAAGTATGACAAAAATCTTCTAATTTTTCATCTAAACTCCACCAATCTGGAAAGACTTCATTATAAAAAGGTTGAGTAACTTCTTTAAATTCATGTTTATCTTCATGTAGATTAACACACCAATCAAAGTTTATATCTCTATTTTTTAAGGCTTCTATGCTCAAAAGCGTGTCGTTGATACATCCTAATTTAGAAGGTGTTACCAAAAGTGTCTTGCACTTTAGTTCTTGGATTAAATCTATCATTTTATACTCGGCTGTTATGGGTACCATCAAACCACCAGCACCCTCTATGATGAGCAAATCACATAGTGATTGAAGCTCTTTTATTTTCTTTTTTATATTCTCTATTTTGATGTTTTTTTTATGGTCGGCACAGAAGGGTGCAGCAGGGAGTTTAAAGGTATAAGATGTAATATCTATGGGATTTAATGCTTTGAAATTATTATTATACTTTTGTACAGTTTCTAGTAGAAGCTTTGCATCAAGAGGTTCATCTGTAACTCCTGTTTCGATTGGCTTGCAAACACCAACTAAAATTCCTTGTTTGGCAAATGTCTCTATGAGTTTTATGGTTGTATAAGTTTTTCCAATATTTGTATTTGTTGCTGTGACAAAAAGTAATTTCACAATTAAACTCCAAATTTTTATTAAGATTGTACCATAGATAAGTTATACTATATATAGATAAATCTAGGAGATAGAATTGCCACGAATAGAAGAAGAGATAGAATCTGCATTGGAAATTGAAGAACCAACAAAGTATAAAGTTTTGTTACACAATGATGACTATACTACTATAGATTTTGTAGTAGATATACTTATGGGTGTTTTTCATAAAAATATAACTGAGGCAGAGGCGATAATGATGGAAGTTCACAAAAATGGTAAATCCGTTTGTGGTATATACACTTATGAAATCGCCGAGACAAAAGTCTATCAAGTCAAAACGCTTGCAAAAAGTAGTGGTTTTCCACTACTTGCAACAATGGAAGAAGTTTAAAGCAAAGGATAAAAAATGATTAGTATAGAACTTAACAATATATTTAGAGCATCAGTTCAGTATGCTAAAGAGCATAAGCATGAGTACTTAACGCTGGAGCATATTTTTTTATCAGTTTTAAGAAGTAATGAGGGAATAGAACTCTTAACTATGGTTGGTGGAAATGTAGAGAATATGCAAGAGCATGTTAGAAACTATATTGAGATGAATAACCCAGAGATGGAGGAGTTAGGTGAAGAGGGTACAGAACATGAGCCTTATGAAACGGTTACTCTTTCTCATGTTATGAACGATATGGTCAGTCATATTAACAGTTCTGGTAGAAGTGAAGCAAAGATAGGAGACTTATTGGCATCTATTTTTACTCAGACAAAATCGTATGCCTATGCAGTACTTCAAGCAGAAGGTATAAGTAGACTAGATATCTTAGAAGTTATTTCGCATAATGATATGAATGAGCAAAGAGAGGCTGAAGAGGTTGAAGAGGATGAGACTCATCCTAATTTGGTAGCGTATACCATAGAGTTAGTTTCAGTAGCACAAAATGGAAAAATAGATCCAGTAGTAGGGCGTAAAGCTGAGATAGATAGAGTAATGCAGACTTTATGTAGACGAAAAAAGAATAACCCATTACTTGTTGGTGAACCAGGTGTTGGTAAAACAGCTATTGCAGAAGGTTTAGCACTACAAATTGCTAATAATGAAGTACCTGATATTTTAGAAGGTAGTAAAATTTTTGCTCTAGATTTAGGTGCTATGATTTCTGGTACCAAATATAGAGGTGATTTTGAAAAACGTTTAAAAGGTGTATTGTCAGAACTTCAAACTGTAGATAAAGCTATACTGTTTATAGATGAGATTCATACTCTAGTTGGTGCTGGTGCTACATCTGGTGGAAGCATGGATGCTGCAAATTTACTTAAACCAGCACTTGCAAGAGGTGAGTTAAAGTGTATAGGTGCTACAACATATGCAGAGTTTAGAAACCATTTAGACAAAGACAAAGCTCTTTCACGTCGTTTCTCAAAAATAGATATAGAAGAGCCAACTGTTGAAGATACGATGACCATACTTCAAGGGATTAAGCATAAGTATGAAGAGTATCATCAAATTAACTTTTCAGATGAGGCGTTACAAGCATCTATTGACTTAAGTGTGAAGTATCTGCATGATAGATTTTTACCAGATAAGGCAATGGATATTATAGATGAGGTGGGAGCCCACTTTATGCTTCGAGATAAAAAAGATATTACGGTTACAAGTAGCGACATAGAAGAGTCTGTAGCTAGAATGTTAAAGCTACCATCAACAGTTGTTTCAACAGATGATACCTCTAAGTTAAAAAACTTAGCAGAGGATATTAAGAAAAAGATTATTGGTCAAGATGAAGCTATCGAAAAAATAGTCCAGTCTATTAAGCGTTCATATGCTGGGCTAAATCAAGAGAATCAACCTATAGGGTCATTTCTTTTTGTAGGTCCTACAGGTGTGGGTAAAACAGCTTTATCTGCTCAATTAGCAGAGAGTATGGGTATTCATTATGAGCGTATAGATATGAGTGAATATATGGAAAAACATGCTCTCTCTCGTCTTATTGGTGCACCTCCTGGTTATGTAGGTTATGAGCAAGGTGGACTCTTAACTGAGATGGTTAAGAAAAATCCTCATACGGTTTTACTTCTTGATGAGGTAGAGAAAGCTCATCCCGATATTATGAATATTTTACTTCAGGTGATGGATGGAGCAAAACTTACCGATAATAATGGAATGGTTAGTGACTTTAAAAATGTAATTTTGATTATGACTTCAAACCTTGGAACTAAAGAGGCAAATGTTATGGGCTTCAATAAAGATACAAGTTCTAAAACAGACAATGCCTTAAAAGATTTCTTCTCACCAGAGTTTAGAAATAGACTCTCGGCTGTGGTTGAGTTTAATCACCTAAGTTTAGAGGTTATAGAGATGATTGTCGATACAGAAATAGCTAAACTTAACAAGCAGATGAGTTCTAAGAAAATCAAAATTAAGTTGGGTAAAAAAGCAAGAACATATTTAGCACAAGAGGGTTATTCTGATACGTATGGTGCTAGAGAAATTGCTCGTGTTATTGATATAAATATTAAAGAGGCTTTAACCGATGAGATACTATTTGGTAAGCTTAAAGATGGAGGTTCTGTAAAAGTTGCATATAAGAAAGAGAAGTTAGATTTTGTCTTCGATATATGATGATGACTACTATATCCCTGAACTTCGATCTGCCCACATTTTCCCAAATGCACGAGAGGCAGGAGAAGAGGGGCTTTTAGCTTTTGGAGGTGATTTGAACCCCAACCGTATTCTTAAAGCCTATAGAAGTGGTATTTTCCCTTGGTTTAACTCTGATGACCCCGTTTTATGGTGGTCACCAAACCCTCGTTTACTTCTTTACCCAGAAGATTTCAAGACCAGTAAATCCTTTAGACGTGTCTTACGTAATAAAGGTTTTGAAGTACGTTTTGATACCAATTTTGAAGCTGTTATAACCCATTGTGGAGAAGTTCCTAGAGAGGGGCAAGAGGGTACATGGTTGACCAAAGAGATGAAAGAAGCCTATATTGAAATTCATCATATGGGGTTTGCCCACTCTATTGAGACGTACTATGAAGGAGCATTGGTTGGTGGACTCTATGGTATTGCCATGGGTAGGGGATTTTTTGGTGAATCTATGTTCTCATTAATGCCTAATGCATCTAAAGTTGCTATTAAAGCATTAAGTAGTATCTGTGCGAAAAAAAGTTATGATTTTATCGACTGTCAGGTAGCAACTCCACATCTTATTCAATGGGGGGCAAAGTTAGTAGAACGAGATACTTTTTTAGATGCTTTAGAAGAGACACTTGAAAAGTCTACAGACTTTGGTTCATGGAGAGATTGGACATGGGAATATATAGATAATTAAGGAAATTTCGTCATTATGGTAAACAGAGATATTAACTTCTCTCTATGGTTAGACTTTATAGAGAGAGACTATTTAAAAAATGAATTTGGTAAATTATTAGAGCAGGGTATTGTAAATGGTGCAACATCCAATCCAGCTATTTTTGCAAATGCAATCACAACATCACCTGCTTATAAAGAGCAGTTGGCTTCACTAGAGGGCAAAAGTGCTAAAGAGAAGTATGAGGCATTGGCTATTGAAGATATACGGACAGCTGCACAGATGTTACGACCTCTTTACGATGCTGGTAATGATGGTTATATCTCTATAGAAGTTGATCCTTTCTTGTGTAATGATACACAAGGAACCATAGAAGAGGGTAAGCGTCTATTTAAAGCTATAGGTGAACCAAATGTTATGGTAAAAGTACCAGCAACTCAAGCAGGATATGAAGCAATGACAGCACTTATGGAAGATGGTATTTCAGTAAATGCAACTTTGGTTTTTTCTCCTAAACAGGCAACTCAATGTTTTAAAGCCATGACAAAAGGTATTGCCCAAGGTGAACAGTTTGGTTCTTGTAGGGTAGAAGCTGTTATTTCTGTTTTTGTAAGCCGTTTTGACCGTGCTTTAGATACAGAGTTGGAAGCTTCAGGAATAGACCCTCATAAAACGGGTATTTATAATGCTGCAAAAATCTACAATATGATAGAGGCGAATGAAGTTCCAAATATTCGTGCCTTGTTCGCAAGTACAGGTGTAAAGGGTGATGCTTTAGAAGCAAACTATTATATTAAAGGTCTTATGGCTGCACACTCTGTTAATACAGCTCCGTTGGCTACTATTGAAGCTCATTTGGATAAAAATGAAACAGCAGAAGTATTGCCTATAGAGAATTCTATATTAAATGGTTATTTTATAAACCTAGAAGATAATGATTTTAATATGGATGAAATTTATGAGCAACTGCTTTCAGAAGGTCTTGTTGCTTTTGAAGAGTCATTTACAAATATGTTGGA
>JALUKQ010000163.1 GCA_027056485.1 Campylobacteraceae bacterium
CAGATAGAATACTTGGGGCTACTAACATTTAAAATCCTAAGGGGTAATTTTTTCGTATTATAGCTAAAGTATTATTGCTCTTTTATAGTAAACTTACTACGACGATAAATTCTATGCTTTGTTTTTACTTCACACTTTTTCAGTGTATACTTCTTATAACCATCAAAAACCACTTCTTTAGCAGAAACCTTTTTACTTCCAATATAACCTGTAACATCCAATAGATATACTTTAGCAGACAAAAGATAAGCCTTTTTATATCTTAACTCTGTTTTAGCAGTAGTAAATTTTCCATTTAAATGATAGTTATTTTTTAACATATACTTTTTGCGATTTAGAAGTAGTAGCGAGCTCTCTTTTTTTAAAAATCTCTCTATATGTGATTGGGCAGTAAGTTTATAGTAAGATTTTTTTAATGTAGCAGTATGCGTAGGAATAAGCTCTTGAGTTAGGTTAGTAAACTCTATATTAACTCCCCACCCAAAGGTGGGGAGAGTATAAAGTAAGAGAAGAACTCTTCTCATTTTATTCTGCTTGTTGACTTTGTAAGAAAGATAAGAATTGATCTTTTCCAGTAGCATTAAACCAAAGGAACTCTTCCTCTTCACCAGCTCTTTCATAGTCACCACGAAGAAGACGCCCTTCTCCAGCTACTGTTACCTCTTTAAAGGCATCACCATGATAACCCAATGAACTATCTGGCATAACCACTAGAATATTATCAGCATTAATCTCCCATGTTCCAGCATTACTGTTAGTAGTTGTTCCTGTTCCATCAACTTCTATAAGTGTACCACTAGTACCTGAACTACCTTCAGCAAAAGAGATTCCACCATCATTGTTATCTTTTGAGTTAAACCAGTGTCCCCCTTGTTGATTGGCAATAAACTCATCTAAAGTATGATAGTACTCATCAGCTGTATTATCATATGAACGAACATACTCTTCTTCATTATAGAACTCTATTTTATCAATCAATTGTTTATACAAGTAGTGATAAGCTACAGCCCCTGTATCAAACATCTCTACTCCAGCTATCTCATTAAGCATTCCAATATCTGATAATTCACCTGTATACTTAACAGTAAACTCTGACGTACCATTACCATCTGTATCAACCTCTAAAGTATTATCAACAGTACTCGCAGCCAATGTTTCAGCTTCACTCCATGTTCCATCATCATTCAGCTGAGAAATATTAACAGAATTAGAGGCTAAGACAAACTTCTCTACCTCTAAATTACTATTTCCATCATGACTAGAAAAACGTAATCCATACATATCTGTACTAAATACTGTTGCAATATCAACTGTTGCATTTGCATCATAACTACCAGATTCAACATTATGACTAAAGCCTATCTCTACATCAGGAGCTTCTGATACTACTTCCACACGAAGATTTTGATCAGCTTGTTCTCCAGCCTCATCTTGAACATAAACACGGATATCATATGTTCCAATATCATCACTAGTTGGGGTAATTGAAACTGTACTTCCACTTATAGTAACAAAAGCAGGTGCTTGGTCTTCTACCGTACCACAACTATAACACTCAACACCATAGGTTAAAGCATCACCATCTGTATCATCTGCAAATATCTCTACTGTTGCATTATCTTCATTAATTACATTTAAATTTAGATATTCTTGACTTAAACTCATGGTTGGAGCATGATTGGCATTTACATCATTTACGTTAACAGATAAAGAAGCTTGACTATCTCCATACTCACCTGTAGCATTCAATTCAACTGTATAACCATTAACTGCTGTATCTGTCGTTGGATTAATAAGCAACTCATTACCGTCAATAGTTATAAAATCAGGTGCACCAGCCATTAACTGAACACTATCAAGATTAATCAAGTTAAATCCAACTCTTAGCGTTTCACCCTGATTTAATGATACATAATTTTCTGCAAGCTCTATAGTTGGTTGAGGTACATCTATGTAAATACACATCCCTCTCTCATCACTATGACCATATTCATCACTTACTCTAACCCTAAAACAAAGGTCACCCGTAAGCCCTGTATCAGCTGTTAATTGAGCTGTTGTTCCATCAACTGTTGCTAGGTCTAACCCACTATTTTCAGTTAAGAGTTCAAAGTTATAAGTTGGTGTACCAACAATAGGAATGAGATTATCCAACTCGACTCTATAAGTGATATTTATATCTTCACTACTATTATATTGGTATTGATTATTATCTTCTTCTAAATAAACATCGTTAAATAGGTATCGTAAGAGTTCATCACCTTCATAAGTAGTGATACTTGCTTCACTATCTACTACTTCAACTTTGCTAATAACCAATGGGATATGGGTATCAGCACCTGTTGGTACTACTGGCATAATCTCTACGGTTGGTCTCTCCATTTGTCCTTCAACATAACTAATGGCATTTCCATCTGTAGCTACCCAACTGTTAGACATCGCATCATTATATAATTTAGAAGTCTCTAAATCATAATTTCCTGTTGTATACTCTTCTCCATTAAAGTAGTTATGATCAGATTCATAAGAGAACTCATGTCCTATGGTATGTGTCATATCAAGTACACTACTTTCACTATATAGTGCAGATAAATTAACATAAATTTTCTCAACACTCTCCTCATTATCATTTTCTATAATATATGGAGCTGTACCATTAAGACTTGCTTTTATCTTAGATGCTTCGCTTTGTGCATTTTCTATCGCATCTATATCTTCAGAATCGCTCTCTTTAGTTGCATCAACTTGATTCAAAATAGCGATAGAACCCAAAAGAAGCTCTTTTGCAGCTGTTAAACGTGTTGAACTACTCAATGCTCCCACATCTGTACGATTAAGAACATCAACAGGGTTACTACTCATATTATCATACTCTGCTGTTACTCCATCTACTGTAATAGTTTTAGTTTCTATATCATCCTGAATTAAGTAATTAAATGCTGCTATATACTCTAACTTAGAAGCTGTTGCTAAAATAGAAGCTCTTAACAGTTTACTTTGATTAGCTGTTATATTCATATCATCATAACTGAAAACATAACTCTCATCTGCAAAAGAGTCAGCTAAAGCATTCTCAATATCTTGTAACTTAAGCGTTAAGTTATGTAATACAGAGGTAGAGATATTTGACATATCTACAATACTATCAACCATACTTACTTCTAAAGAATTTTCTCTGCTCATACCCTTAACAATAGCTGGTAAATTATCAGCATAACTTACAGAAGTTCCATCTAAAGATATATCTACAAGATCACCAATCTCTTCACTGTTAGTTATCTCAGCTAATGCAAATATAGCTTGACCTACTTTAGCATCTTTATCTAAGTCATCTGCACTATTTAGAGTGGTTTTAACCTCATCTAACTTAGCTTCAACATCATCAGTTTCAAAGTTTGTTCCCTCTAAAATGTTTAATGCTGTAATCAATTTACTCTGAACTTCTGTCACTTCAACAGTCACATTAGCAGAAGAAGTTAATGTACCATCACTCACTTCATAACTAAAACTTACTGTTCCATTAAAGTCACCACTTGGAGTGTATAAAATTTTATTATCTACAATAGTTGCCGTACCAGAACTTGGTGTAGTTACACTACTAACTGTTAAACTATCTCCATCTATATCACTATCATTAGCTAGGACATCTATACTTATCTCTGTAAACTTATCTGTAGTAATTTTATTCTCTACAGCTTCAGGTGCATCATTTACATTAGTTACTATAATATTTACTGTTGCTATATTAGAAGTCTCACTATCATCACTAGCACTATAGGTAAAGCTATCTACTCCAACATAATCTTTATTTGGTACATAGGTTGCTAAAGCTCCATCAAGTGAAACTTCTCCATGTAGTGGCTGAGTTAGAATATTAAAGCTTGATATATCTCCATCAATATCTGTAGCTGTTAAAGTAATATCTTGCTCAGAATCTTCTGCAACAGTTACAGATTGGTCAGCTACTACAGGTGCATCATTAACAGGAGTAATATTTACCGTAATAGTCACTGCATTACCCATTACCATTCCATCATTTGTAGTATAAGTAAAAGTATCAGTTCCTGTATAATCCTGACTAGGTGTATAGTTAACTTTTCCATCAACAACCACTGCACTACCATGAAGTGGTGTTGAAAGATTGGCTATAGTTAAAGTATCCCCATCATCATCACTATCATTTCCAAGAACATCAATAATGACCATAGTATCTTCAAGAGTTTCTGCTGAATCCCCTACAGAAACAGGTGGGATACTCGCTTGAGTTGTTACCACAAATGGTAACTGTAAACTACCCACACTCAATACAGCCGACTGTGATGCCAATGGAATAGAAGAACTTGTTACTCTAACTTTTAAAGTTTGCCCTTCAGTAACAGTTCCAGCACTACTCACATAATCTCCACCATCAATGCTATACTCTCCACCAACTATACTTACTGGCATAGGAACATTTACTCCTGATACGGTTACACTATCTGACTCAATATTCACTCCTCTAGCAACACTTGATTTAGAAGCAAATGAAATAGCATCAAGAACATCATCTTTAATGGTTGTTACACTAAAAGGAGCACTCACTCCACCTATGGTTAATATAGCCTTTTCACTTGAACCATAATCAGCTGAATCAAGTTGAACAACAACTTTATCACCCTCATTTACTGTGGATGCCGTAGAAATAAAATCTCCACCATTAATACTATATTTACCATCTTGAACGCTAATAGCTACAGCTTCGTTAATACTACTAACCGTTATACTATCACTCTCAACAGGAGTGTTTGCAACTCTTGTTGTTTGTGCATCAAAAGAGAAAGAGTTTGGTGTTTTGTCTGGAACTACTGGGTCAGATTTTGTTTGAGTTATAAATGGTACAACTACCGTACCAACATTTAAAGAGACCTCTTTAGATGTATCAAAAGCATCTGCAGAAATCATTCTTACTTTTACTTTGTCACCACTTGAAACCGTACCTGAAGTTGTAAAAGCAGCACCATTGATACTTAACTCTGCACCTGTTATACGCACAGGAATAGCTGTATTTATATCTATTATCTCAACCTCATTTGAAATAACAGCTGTTGCTTTTTCAACACCTGCTATGGCATGAAATGAACCAACAATAACTGGCATACTGTCTTTAGCTTCTGAAGAGACAACAAATTTACCTTCTACTCCACCAATAGTAACCGTTGCCTTTTTAGTCTCACCTAAAGCACCTGAAGTTAAAGTTACAACCACTCTATCTCCACTGTTCACTTCACTGGCACTAACACCATTGACTGTAAATGCTCCATTATCAATAGATATAGGAGTTGCTGTGTTAATACCACTTACAACAATCTCATTACTACTTACACGACTGTTGGCTGCTATATCTTTCTTGAATCCAAAATCAAACCCATTAGGTATAGCATCATCATTGGCATGTGGATCAGACTCTGTTCGAATCACAAAAGGAATAGCCTCTCCACCAATAGTTACAAGCACTTCACTTTCACTATTATATGAAGCAGATGAAGTTCCAACTAATGCTAACTGATCTCCATTTCTTACTGTTGTATTGCTACTATTTGCAACAGCACCATTTAAAATATAACTCCCATTAACTATGCTCAATGCTGCATTGTCACCAATAACACCATTAATCGTAATAACAGATGAGATCTTTTGACTATTTAAAGGAGCATCATTAATAGAAGGAAAAGCAATATTACTATCCCATGCTAAAGTACCATTTAAAATATTAAGTTCTTGAGGTACCGTTGTACCTTCAACATTATTTTCAATATTCTGAGCTACTGCAACAATATCAACTTGCTCCATCTCTTCATCAAGCTCTTCTAATGCAGCTTGTCCTTCATCATCAACTTCACCATCACTAAGGTCTTCAGAGATATTAGCCAGAGTTTCTGCTGGATTTGGTGTATTCATCAAAGCAGCTGAAATCTGTAAAAGCTGAACATTCGCATCTTCATCTTTACTGGTCATATCCAAGTCTTCTAAAGCTGTATCCGTATCAAGTTTAAGGTTAAACTGATCAGCAATAACATCTTTTGATTCCTCTTTTAAAGTTGCAAAGTCTCTACCAACACTACTTGCCATCTTATTACGAATGACAGAAGCTGCCATATGAGTAAAGATATTAATACCCAATGAGTTATTACCATCTGATTTCATATCAACAATAGCAGATAAATCTCCATCATTCATATATGTACCTGTTGTTTCGTTTAAATATTTACCAACAATATTAAGTTCAGTTGGTCCCTCCCATGGAACAGAGATAGTAAATGTACCTTTATCATCTACTGTTTTCGTACTATTTGTCTCACTACTTCGCGTACCATCACTATTTAACTTATAGGCAGTCACCGTAGAGCCTAAAGCAAAAGGTCCTTTATTTGCTGGTGCTGTTCCTTCTGACTGAACTGCTGTCTCAGGTGGATTAACTTCTGGCTCACCTCCTCCACTACTTCCACAACCAACCAACAATGCAGTAGCTGTTGCAATCGAAACTGTACGTAAAAAATTTGATCTCATGATATTACTCCTTTTAACTAAATAATTATTTCTATGTTAATATAAAAATAACTTTATCCTATATGATATTCATTTTTTACTTAATAAATATAACTCACTGAGAATCCAAATGAATCAAAGTCAGCATT
>JALUKQ010000164.1 GCA_027056485.1 Campylobacteraceae bacterium
CTTTGATGTACACACCAGTCCACTCTGCACAAGACATAAAGCCTTTAGCAAACTGAATAGATGGGAACTGAGGGTTTCTCCACTCTGGTCCACCATTTGCTGGACACTCAATAAAGTGAATTCTACTTACACTTGGATATTTTTTCAATTGATCCATAGTAAGCACAAGTGGTTTTTCAACCAATCCGTGAATCATAAGTCTATGCATATTTGGATCAATATCCGGTGTTCCACCATGGTGTCTGTTAAAGAAAAGACCGTTTGGTGTAATAATACCATTAAGATCTTGAATAGGTGTTACTGCAATAGACGCTTTCATATTTCCCGAAGAGAGAAGCTCTGTTGTTCTTCTGGTTACATTGCTCTCGTACGGAGATGGTTGACCATAAAGATTATAGGTTACTGGTTGACCCCAGCTTGTTGCCCACGGTTGCTCTTCCATTATTGCAGGATCATCTTCTGCTTTTACTTTCACTGGTGCCATTACGCTTGCTGCTGCTAATGCACTCACAGAATAAGCTGCTGTTCTCTTAAAAAAGTCTCTTCTACTTGACTGTTCTGTCGTAGCTTCAACATTTTCAGACACATTCATACTCTTATTCATAGTTCCTCCTTGATTTATTTTTGGAATGACCAAAGTCATGTGCTAGATTATAGTTAAAATAGTTTAAAAACAGTAGAAAAGTTATCATTTGTATAAGATTGTATATAAAATATGCAGATAACTGTAACAAAAAGGCGTCAATTAACATAAATAATTTATATAAATAGTATAAGTAAATTATATATTATGGTTGTCGTATTTAACAGAAATTATGTTAAACTTCTAGCCAAAATATATGATGCAAGGAGATGCCATGAAAGAGACATCAATAGGTACTATATCTGCACTTTTTATCTCCCACAAGGGTTCAAGTACACGAGAGAGACAGCCAAATATACATCTGAACTTAAAAGGTATCTCTGATGATAAGTTTTATAACAAAGATATCCAACGCTCTGTACTTATCACTTCAAAAGAGAGTTATCTACTTGCACAAAAGCATCATATAGAAATGCCTTATGGCTCTTTAGGAGAAAATCTTCTCATTGACTACAATCCCTATCATCTTCCGTCGGGGACACAATTATCTATAGGTACATGTATCTTAGAAATTAGTCAAAACTGTACACTCTGTGATCATCTTTCAAGTATAGATAAACGATTACCAACCTTACTTAAGCATGATAGAGGGATTTTTGCGAAGGTAATACAAGAAGGGGAAATAAAAAAAGATGATGAGATTTTCATCATAGAAAAACCTACATCATAATTTATACGTAAGCTAACCATAGACAAAAGTCTATGGCAGTAACACTACTACTTACCCGCAGTAAGTTTTTTAAGAATCTCTTCCATCTTTACTTGAGCTGTAATAAGTACTTCCTGAGAAGCTTTATCTTCTATAGCCAATGATGCGATCCAGTTATATACCGAAGGAAATGCCATCTCTATAGTATTTGTATCTTTTTTGTTATACATATAAAGTGAACATGGTGCAAATGCTCCTGCCTCAGGATGCAGTTTAGATACCGTATAAATAACAGAAATATTACAAATAGAGTAGACATCATAGAAGTTAAAACCTTCAAAGTTTGCTTCCTCAAAGTCATAATTCAAGTCATTGAAGCCTGCCATGATAAAGTCATTACCAGGGAGTTCACCTTCAAATTCCATTTCGAAATCATCTTTAACCTCTTCCCAGTCTGCACCTTCTTCCATCTTTAATGTTGCATGAGAAACCAATTCTCCTGCTGGTTTAGTCATCTCATATGCTACGGTCTCGCTCTTTGCATTAGGTAGTGCTTTTCTAAGTGTCTCTTGTACAAGTTTTCCATACGCAACCAAATCAGCATCATCTGCAGGCATCCCCATAATCTCTGCCATTGCAGGCAC
>JALUKQ010000165.1 GCA_027056485.1 Campylobacteraceae bacterium
GCATAGGCAAGGGCAGAGAGTTCATGTACATCAGTAAAATCCAACTGCTTGGCATCCAAAATTTTTATATGAATATTTTTGTCGATTTTAGTCTCAGGAGTAATTTTGTACTCTTTCATATCTGCATTAAGGGTGAGAGATATTAATATACTTGCAATGATAAATTTAAGCATTTTGATTTGTAAAAAGTATAGTATTAATATCTTTTCCTCGGAATATGATCTACTGTCTTCACATCTAAATAAATTTTAATTATTGATTTAATAACTTTGTTTTTTGAATTTCAAATTCTTCTTTTGTTAATATGCCTTCATCCATTAAGTCTTTAAATTTTCTAATTTCATCGGCAATTGACATGCTACTTGTTGTAGCTTGTTTACTTGTATTATCAAAGACAATATCGCTTGGTCTTTTATACTTGTTTGGGATATGCTCAGAAAACCAATCAGAGACTACAGATGTATGTTTTGTTTCAAATGAAAATAAAACAACTATATCTTTACCTGCAATATTACACATTAATGTCAAAATACCTTTACCCGCTATCACTTTCTTATCTTTAAGACCAGTCATACCACCAATAATCGCACCTATTGGACCAAGTATAACACCACCTAAAAGAGCTCTTCCAATAACAGACCTATCATAATAGTTAACAATGTCCTCTTCTGCCTCAATAGTCCAAGACATAACTTTATCGTAAGGTAAAACTAAATACAGCATTTCAGCATCAACAATGTTAAATTCAATTGAGATACCCCTATTAGCATGTGCACATGCTAATAGGGGTATAGGTGAAATTTTTTTATTTATAGTTAAATCATCTAGTTCAGTTATCCCACCAAGATAAGATAAACTATACACTAATTCATTGCTATATGTAGATAATAATCTTGTTCTCTCATGATGTGAAAATAATTGTTTTGAAGAATAAAGGCTTTCATTTTCTTTTTCTTTAACTTTTACTTTTTCTGAGTCTCTACAATCTTCACATACTCCATCAATCATTTTTAAAGAACTATAAACAACACCACATTTTTTACACATACCCATAATCACTCCTCAAAATAATATTATATACTCTAAAGTATTAATATAGACTTTCATATTATATACTCTAATATTTAAAATATCCATACACTGTCAACGGCGGAGTTAAAAAAGATCTATTCTAACGGTTTTGCTTCTATGGAAACTTCAGACGATACAGTAAAAGCACCAACAAAGTAAATGGTGCTAAACTCTATAAATATCTCCGTCATAAAAACGAGAAGTATCATAAACGCTCCAATGATTATAAACAAGAGGTGTCATTATTGACCGTACAATGATAGATAAACGCCCTAAAATAGTTGAAAAGAAAACAAAGGTGCATTGGTTACAATTGTTGATAGAAAATTGAAGTTTATACTCATCAAAAATGTCCCTTCAAAGAAAGCAGCAGTTGCAATACAAGCACTTATTGAAATGATACAACCTATAAAAGTAGTTGCTCATACCATCACAGGTGATGATGGAAAAGAGTTTGCCTACCATAAACAAATATGGGATGCTCTGAATATCAATTTTTACTTTGCCAATCCTTATCACTCTTGGGAGAGGGGTTTAAATGAGCATACTAATGAGTTAATACGGAAATATTTACCAAAGAAAAGTGAATTCAAAGGAGGAAATCATTAGCATACAGAATCGACTCAATCATAGACTCAGAAAAGTGCTTGGATATAAAACAACAATATAAGGTGTTTTTTGGAAATAAATAGGTTGTTGTCTGGTTAAAGTTTAGGTGAAATTGCACTTAATTTTAGAATGAGCGTAATAAATTATATAAATAAAAAAGTTGGTCTCCCTACGAGGATTTGAACCTCGAGCTATCCCTTAGGAGGGGACTGCTTTATCCAATTAAGCGATAAGGAGAAATATTATTTTTTGAGT
>JALUKQ010000166.1 GCA_027056485.1 Campylobacteraceae bacterium
CTTGCCAAAGAGCAAGGTCACTTGCTCTGGTTGCTATGGTTATTTTATTCAAAAAAACTCTCTCTTAGTTAAATATATTTGCAAAAAATTCTTTAATAGAATCTAAAACATCTGTAGTTCATTTCTTTTTGTCGTCTTTTTTGCTTGTCTCTTCTTTTTTACTATCGTCTGCTGTACTTTTATTTTTTGCTAACTTTTTATACTTGTTTCTACTTGGATCCCACTTACCATCTATATAAAGTGTTGGTGTTCCAGATACCATTGATTTGGTTGCTATATCTTTGTCGAAAAGCAACTCTTTTTGAATCTCTTGGGTATCTATATCTTTCTCTTTAATATCAAGATTATATTTTTTATTCAAAATACCCAATACCTTAGTAGCATTTACTTCTCTAGGATTAATCTCTAAACCATACATCTCAATGACTTTATCATTCTGACCTTTAGCTTGTTCTATAAGCATCACACGTGAGATAATATCTGATACAGGGTGAATACGTAACAAAGGAAGGTGGTAGTAGTAAAGAGCAAAAGTATCAGGGTTTGCTTTTACAGCTTTGTAAATCTCTGGAACTTTTGTCTTACAAAATGGACACTGAGGGTCAGTAAAAATCACCAACTTATGTTTTGCATCTTTATTTCCTGCTATTAAATGCTTTGCATCATAAACATCTGCTTTTAACTCAGGTTTCATAGTCTTTCTATAATCTTCACCTGTCTCCATATTGATTAATGTGGGAGCTGAAATATTTCCATTTACAAAAACTGTTTCAGGTACGGTTACTTTATCAAAAATAGTTGGACTTTTTTTAACATTGGCATGAATATTTACAAAATATATATCCCAACCTTTTGCATCATCTAAAGCTTTTTTATCTATAATATCTACACTTGTTACCGTTACTTGGTCATTTTTAACCATATAGTTTTTAATATAACTCTTTACATCATCTTCATCTGAAGCAGCACTAAGGCTTAATGTTGTTATGACTGCTAGACTCAATAATTTCGACATCAATGACATCATCGTCTCCTTGTTTATTTAAATTATTTATATTCGTTTTATTTTTTGAACTCGGTATTGTACCACCTATTTGTAAATAAAAAGTATATAAGAGTGCAATTACTCCTAAAATATCAGAAAAGACTCCAGGAATAATTAAAAGTATAGCTCCTAAAAAATAGGAGGTTGCCGAATCATGAAAGGTTTTCATATTTAACTTCCCACCTGCTAACTTACCCATACTCTTTTGTAGTGTCATAGCAGAGTTCTGTATAAGCCCCATACCCACTAAAAAAGTTGTAAATATCCAAAGTACTGACCCAAAGAATCCTATGGATGCACCAACAGCCAAAGAGAAATAAAGTTCTAAAAAGAAATAAGGAATTATAAATAACATTAAGCTAACTTTTCTAAAATAGTCTCAACCAAAGCATCTAAAGCTATCTCTTCTTTTTCTAGTCCATCTCGTGTTATAAGCTCAACTTTACCTTCAGATATATCATTACCAATCACCACAGCATAAGGCATACCTATCAACTCAAAGTCTTTTACCTTCACACCAAAACCTGTCTTTTTATCGGCTCTATCATCTAAAAGAACATCAACCCCTTTAGCTTGAAGTTGGGCATAAAGTTTTTCTGCTGCTTCCATCTGCTCAGAATTTTTAGCCTTAGCTACGATAATATCTACTGTAAATGGTGCTGACTCTTTTGTCCAAACACACCCTTTTTCATCATGGTTCTGCTCTATAATTCCAGCTAAAAGACGGCTAACTCCTATTCCATAAGTTCCCATAATAAAAGGCTCTAACTTTTGATTCTCATTTAAAAACTCTGCTTTCATTGGTTCAGAATAAACAGTTCCTAGTTGGAAAATATGTCCAGCTTCTATCCCTTTGGTTTGGCTAAGGTTCCCACCACA
>JALUKQ010000167.1 GCA_027056485.1 Campylobacteraceae bacterium
CTTCAATGATTTTTGCAGAGAGTCCATCTAGAGTTGCACAAGTCAAATGGTTAACAATAGCTTTTTTCTTACTATCACTCTTTTTATTTATATTTTTTTTACTTGTAACTTTTTTATTTGGTGGAAGGTTACCACTATGATTATTTTGGCTCATAGGGTATTATCACATAAAATAATAAAAAGTATTAAAAATATGTCAAATTGTAATACTTTTTAATTATTAGTACCAAAAAGTTAAAATAAATCTATTTTAATTATAGAACTTAAAAAGTATTTAATACCTATTATCATAATAAATGCTATAATCATAATACTAGAAAATAAGGTTTTTATTAATATGCTATACAAATATAAAGGTATCACAAAACAAGGTAAAAGTGCAAAAGGAAGTATAGAAGCTTCTACTATTGATGAGGCAAAACAGAAACTTAAAATACAAGGTATTTTTTACCAAAGCATCAATGAAACATCTCAAATAAATGTAAAAAACTTTTCAAAAAGAGAGATGCCAGGTCCACTACTAAGTTCATTTGCGAAGGAACTCTCATCTTACCTAAACTCAGGTATGGCTGTACTTACTGCCATTAAACTTATAGAGGGGCAACATAAAAAAGAGAAAAAATATGCTTCATTTCTCGGATCTCTACGAACCATGATTGAAGAGGGAAAATCACTCTATCATGCTTTAGGTTCACAGTCGGTATATGGTCTTCCTGACTTCTTTTTGCAAAGCATCAATGTTGCAGGACAGAGTGGGAAAATGGTCTCGGTACTTATCAATATGGGTTCATTCTTTTCAAGTCAAGCCAAAGTTAAAAAACAAGTTGGAAATGCCATGGCATATCCTCTCTTTATTTTCCTTGTTGCTATTGGTATGACTGGGTTTCTTATAGCTTTTGTTGTGCCAAAGATTACAGGTATATTTAAAGATACAGGACAAGAACTTCCTGAAATAACACAGTTTGTTTTAGCTGTTTCAGATTTTTTATCTGCCAACTATATTGTACTTATTCTTGGTTTTGTAGCAATTATTGTAGCATTTAAGTCTGCTTATAAATATAGCTTCAAATTTAAAAAAGCTTATGATGGATTTGTATTAAAGCTTCCTGTCATCGGTGAACTTATACAGAACCATGAACTAGGTCGTTTCTCATATATACTGGGTCTTATGCTTGACTCTGGTGTCTCTTATGCACACGCTGTTAAACTTGCTACAACTACCTTTAACAATGCTGCCTTTAGAGAGAGTTTTGAGATAGCATCTGAAAGAGTTATAGAGGGGAATAAGCTCTCACACTCACTACAAAGAGGAAAAGGTGTACTTCCAAAAAGAAACTTTATGCAGGCATTAGCTCTAGGTGAAGAGTCCAGTGAAGTTGCCAGTATCCTAAGCAACATTGCAGAACTATACCAAGAAGAGAACGATGATAAACTCAAACTACTTTTAAGTCTTCTTGAGCCTTTTATGATGCTATTTATTGGTTTAGTTGTTGGGGTTATTGTTGCAGCAATGCTACTTCCAATTTTCTCTATGAACTTGGGTGCAACTTAAGAGGTTGTAGAGGAACAACCTCTCCATAGGCTTTAAATAATTATACTTATCTTACTTCTTCTTAGGAATAGTGATGGTTAAAACACCATTTTTATAGTCACTTTTATATTTTTCAACATCAGCATCTTTAGGTAGAGTCATACCTCTTTGAATAACACCTACGTGACGCTCTTGATGAATAATCTTACCATCTTCTTTTTGCTCTTTATGCTCTTCATTTTTAGCTGTAACACTCAAGTAGTTATCTTGAACATCTATTTTAATGCTTTTATCTTCCATTCCAGGTAAGTCCATTTTAAGTTCATACTCATCACCTTTATCTTTTAAGTCCGTATCTGGTGAAAAAGAGAACCCTTTTGTAAAGTTTGGATCAACCTTCAAACCTGAAAATGCATTATGATTAAACTCTTCAAAAATTTTATTCATATCTTCTTGTAACTTTTGAAAGTGTTTAAACATTGGGTCATTTTCAAAAGGGTTAGCAGAGAAATTACTATCTGCTTGAACAACCACCATAGGTAAGGCAGCTAATAGTAAAGTTTTTAATAGTTGTTTTTTCATTTTAAGCTCCTTATTTTTATTTTATTTAATTGAAATACTACGTGCTTTTCTTGCCTCTTCTTTCTCTAAAGAGATATAGAGTCGTCCATCTTCATAGTTTGCAGATATTTTATCTCTATCTACATCTTTTGGTAAAACAAAACTTCTTGAAATAAGACCATAGCTACTTTCACAAAGGTAGTAGTCATCAACATTTACTTCCTCTTTAGTTCTTCTTACAGCATTAACTGTTAAATAATCATCTTCTATTTTCAGTTCTATCTCATCTTTATTTACTCCTGGTAAATCTATCTCAATATCATAAGTATCAGGTGAATGTTTTGCAAAGTTTGCCAAAGGAAGATGTCTTGCCACATTTCCTAATGCCTCTTTTGCAATCTCAACACCTTTTTCTACTTTCTCTTCCACAGCATTTACCAACTCTTTTCCATTTTCAATAATTTTATCTTTTGTTACACTCATCATAGGCTCCTTATTTAATCTCAATTTTTTTACTTGAAGTGTCTACTTTTAATTTAGGAATAGCAACTTCTAAAATCCCATCTTTGAATTTTGCTTCAATATTGGAAACATCTACCTTCTCAGGAAGTGTAAACGATCGAGAGAATAGACCATAACGACTCTCTACTTTATGATAATCTTCATCCTTTACCTCGTCACGTATATTTCTTTCTCCTGAAATGGTTAAAACATTTCCATCAACTTGAATATCAACATTCTCTTTTTTTACACCAGGAAGTTCAACCTCTATATGATAGTTCTCTTCTGTCTCACGAGTATTGACTTTTGGACGAAAATCTACCATCTCTTGCTCGTTTGTCTGCTCTCCCATACTGTTCATAATCGCATTAACAAGGTCAAAACTCTTTCTAATGTCATTAAATGGCTCATATCTTTTTACTAACATGTTTTATCCTTAAATCTTTTAGTCATTTAAACCTATTGGCTTAAATATGAACGTATTATAAAATAAGAGAATAGATAAAAAATGCCACTTTAGTAGCATTGTAAAAATTTTAAAGAAGAGATAGAGTTTTTTTAGTTTAAGAGGAGTTGCTCAGATTGTTCTAAAAGCTTCTTAACATCTTTTACGTAGATATTTTTACGTTCATTTTTGATGACATTCTCAGCCTCTAACTCTTTTAGATGACGCTCGACCACATTTCTAACGGTTCCTAAGAGTTTAGCTATTTCTGTTTTTGAGAGATTTTGAAGTAGTTGATAGTAGTGGTCATCATTAGGATTCATGTTTTGAAGTAATAGTTTAGAGAGACGCTCAGAGGTAGAATAGAGTGATAAATCTGATGCTAACTCCTCTGCATGACGCATCTGTGATGCAATATAAGGAAAAAAGTGTCGGTTAAACTGCTCATTGGTTCTTAACCACTCCCGTACTTTTTCAATAGGAAGTTGAAGGACATCTGCTTTTTCTAAAACCTCATAAAGAACATCATGAGGTTTTCCATCAAGCAGAACTAAAGTGTCAAACATATCTCCTGCACGGTAGACAAAAAGGGTTTGTTCTTTTGAGTTTATAAGATTTATTTGAAAACTTTTAATTTTGCCACTTAAAACAATATAAAAAAATTTAGAGAGTTCATTATCAAGAAAAGGGGTCTCTTTCTTTTTAAATGAGACTATCTTTCCATACTGTAAAAACTGATCTTCAAAGCTTTGATCTAACTCTTTAAAAATCTCAATACCATAATGTTTCATAAGTTAATTGTCCTTTTATCTATCGAAAAAACATTATAACACAGTTTTATGAATAGATAATAAATGGTTAAGTACTACTATAGGTACTTACTCTTTTTTGGGTACAATTTCTAAAAAGGAATCATGCATGGCAAAACAACGTTTTAGAGATACGAAAAAAGGTAAAATCACCCAACCCTCTCAACACAAAGAAGTAAAAAAACCTACGATACCTTTTGCAAAAAACAGTGTAAAAGCTAAAGCCTTCTTAACTGATATTTTTATGATATTTATGCCTATTTTTTACTTTGTTATCTATGTAGTTTTTGGCAACCTTCAAAATGCAGGAGAACATAAACTTGAAGCATGGGGGTATACACTCATTTCATTTCTTATCATCCAAATCATTTTCATGTTTAAAGACGAAGGTAAAACCCCAGGATTACGTTCTCAAAGTCTAAAGGTTATTGACTTTAGCACACTTGATAAACCCTCTCTTTTTTCTATTATATTTAGAAACTTTGCCTTTGTTTTAACAGTTTTAACCTTTTTTGGATGGGTTATGATGTTCTTTAGAAAAGACCAGCGTGGATTACATGATTTACTAAGTAACACTTGTGTTATACCTACTGTAAAAAAGTAATTTATGAAAATAAAACTTTCATCTTTTTACTTTTCCTATTTCTCTTTGGTAGGAATATATGTTATGTTTCTTCCTATTGCTCTTAATGGTTTTGGATACAATAAAGTTGAAATTGGAATTATCTATGCAGCTGCACCTTTTATGCGTTTTTTGCTTCCTTTTATATTTAAGCACTATATTAAACTGACTAATAAAATCTATATTTATGCTCTATATTTAACTTTTATTAGCTCATTTATATTTATATTTTCTATTCATAATTTTACAGCTTACTTTATAACAAATCTATTTTTTGGTGCATCAATGGGCGTTACACTACCTTTTGTAGAGACCATTTCACTTCAACAACTCTCCAAAAAACTTTATGGAAAGATTCGCATGTGGGGTTCTGTTGGTTTTATTGTCGTAGCCCTATCTTTATGGAAGATTGACCCTTCACCAATATTAACCCTATACATTTTAATGCTAACTACTTTTGCTACATTAATAACAGGCTATTTTATTTTAGAGTATGATACAAAAAACAGTGAAAACCAACAGAATAATGAAGCTGACTTTTCACTTATAAAATATTGGGCTTTTTGGGTAAGCATCTTTTTAATGCAGGTCGCATTTGGTGGATTTTATACCTTTTTTAGCCTCTATGAGACAGACCATGGTTTTGGAGATTACTTTCCTCTTTTATGGGTTTTTGCTGTTGTTTGTGAAATTATTATGCTCTACTTTCAAGGTCCACTTTTACAGAGAAATCTTTTAACTATTTTAAAAATAGCTACACTTTTCACTGTTATCCGTTGGTTACTTCTTTATCTTTACCCTGACTCTTTAAGCATAACTTTTTTTAGTCAATCATTTCATGCTGTCAGTTTTGCACTTTACCATACATCAGCCATTACCTATGTATTCTCTCTCTACAGTCAAAAACGCTTAGCACAACAGTTCTTTTTAGGTATATCTTTTGGACTTGGTGGCTCTGTGGGTTCTTTTATAGGTGGGTATTTTTATGGTGAATATCTATTTTTATTTGAGTCCATCATTACATTAGGAGCATTTATCATGCTTTTGGTTCATGATAGACGAAAAAGTTATATCATATAAAAAATTAATATTCGATTCATTTTGATACAATATAATAACCAAAACAAAGGACTCAATCTATGATACTAACTAAACCACTACTTTTAATATCAACACTTTTTGCATTAACCTCTACCATACAAGCAACTCCAACTGGAGAAGAGTTAGTAAAAGCAAACTGTGCCTCATGTCACTCACTCGGTGTTCCCACACCAGAACAGATACAATCATTTAAAGCACCAGCTATGGAAGCTGTACTTTTTCACGTTAAACCTGCACACAATAATGATGATGCAAAAACAAAAGAGTTTATAGTTGATTATGTACAAAATCCTAAGATTAAAAAATCTGTTTGTGAATCAAATAAAGTTGCAAAATTCGGTGTTATGCCTTCACTTAAAGGAAAAGTTTCTCCTGAAGATTTATCTACCATTGCTGATTATCTTATAAAAACCTACCCTACACCAAAATTTGTTTCTCTTATTACAGAGATGCAAACCAATGGGAAAATGAACAGTTTAAAAAACTCTCCATTTTTAATGAATCAAGATAAACTACCCCACTTGACAAAGATTTTAATGGAAAACTGGGAAAAAGCTTCACTAAACTTAACAGATGAGCAAAAAACTAAACTACTAGTAGTTAGAAAAGAGACTTTAACTGCTGTTAAGAAAATCAAAAAAGCTTTAAAACCTTTAGAAACAGAAGTTATAGAACTAACTGTTGATGAAGACACTACACTCAAGGATATTAAACCAAAAGTAGATGAAATTGCTAGACTTAAAGCAGAAGCAAGCATGATTCAACTTAAATGTTTAAAAGATAGTGTGGCTATTTTAACAGAAGAGCAACTTGAACTTCTTTTACCATTTTGGGATGCCTAGGTTAGGTTCATGGTACAACAAAATATCTTACTGCTTGAAGATGATGTTCAGCTCAGTGATACGGTTAAGCAGTTTTTAGAATATTCAGGATACACTATATATCCTGCATATGATGCTTCATCTGCAAAAGATTTACTCTATGAAAAGAACATAGACCTCATGCTTTTAGATATAAAAGTACCTCATCAAAATGGTTTTGACTTTTTACAAGAAGTTAGAGATAGTGGCAACTTTACTCCTGCTATTTTTATCACTTCACTTAATTCTGTCGATGACGTAACCAAAGGTTTTGACATAGGTTGTGATGACTATATACGAAAACCTTTTGCCCTCAAAGAGTTACTAGTCCGTATAGAAGCCATTTCAAAAAGAAATTTTGGAAGCCATGATAATCAACTTGATTTAGGAAATGGTTATAGTTTTGATATAAAAGGACTTTTTTTAAGCCATGAAGATAAAAAAGTTCCACTCAAAACAAAAGAGGCTAAACTCTTGGCACTATTTTTAAAAAATCCTAACGAACTTTTAACTTATGAAACTATATTTGAAATACTTTGGGAATATAACGAAACAGCAAGCCAAGGAAGTTTACGAGCTTACATTAACACCCTTCGCAATACTTTAGGGAAAAATAAAATAGAGACTATTAAACATATAGGTTATCGTTATGTTAAGTAGTGAGAAACGCTCCCTTTTTCGCTTTCTTTCCATCTATTTAAGCTCTACTTTATTACTTTTTCTCTTAGCTACATTTATCTTTTATGATTACCATAAACATGAAATTATTGACATACAAAACTCTGAACTAGGTATAGAAGCAGAACATATAACTCAAAGACTAAGACAGCTAAATCAAACATTTACAAAAGAGTTAACTTACCCTTATCAAAAACCTTTTGAATCAGCTATTTACAACTTAGACAAAGAGTATATTTTTGGATCGTTTAAGCCTTCAAATATTTTATGGAATAAAGAGTACTATCAAGATGAGAATAGACTTTTTCACATTCACCCTCTTTTCCCTTACTATTTGGGGGCATCACATCTTATAGTAAGTAAAAACATTAACCAAGACCCTATTAACAATTTAATAAAAATGTCTATTCTATTTTTATTTATTGCAGGTATTTTTTTTACCCTATTAGGGCTCTTTTTAGGTAAACTTTTCATTGCTCCTATGAAAGAGTCTATAGAAAAAATGAACAAATTTATAGAAGATACCACCCATGAATTTAACACACCTATTAGTACTATTTTGACAAATATAGAGTTGATAGACACGGTTTATGACTGTGAAGGGAAACAGGAGTTACAACGTATAGAGATAGCATCTAAAACACTTAGTCGTCTTTATGAGGACTTAACCTATTTAAAACTAAACCATAACTATCATAGGGAGATTAAGTCTATTAATATATCAAATCTTTTAAAAGATAGAGTTGAATATTTTAACACACTTATTGAGTCTAAAAAACTAAAAGTAACCCAACATATTGACAAAGAGGTAGTTTTTGATATAGATAAAAATGATGCCATTCGTCTAATAGATAATATTTTATCAAATGCTATAAAATATAATAAAAAAGAGGGCGAAATAGACATTATATTAAATATGAAAAACCTTATAATTAAAAATTCTGGAATTGGGATAAAAAAAGAAGATATTAACCTTATTCAAAACCGTTTCAAACGTGCTAACTCAAGTGAAGGTGGTTTTGGAATTGGTCTAGATATTATCAGTCAAGTAGTAGAACGTTATGGTTTTAAATTTACCATAGACTCTGTCTACAACAAAAGTACAAAGGTATATATTTTATGGAAAAAGTAATGATAAAAAGTTTATTAATAAGTACTTTTATTATAACAACAGCTACAGCAGAGGTTCCAGCTATTATACAAAATAACTGTCTAGCTTGTCATACAAAACAAAAAATTCCTAGTGAACTGATTTACAGACGATATTTACTTAAATACAGTACTAATACAAAGATAAAACAGAGACTTTTTAGCTATCTTAAAAAACCAAATAAGGAGAGCTCGATTATGCCTAAACAGTTCTTTTTAAAGTTTCCAGAAAAAGAGTCTTTAGATTTAAACGATACTATTTTAAACAAAAGTATAGATGCATATTTGGACTACTTTGATGTTAAGAAGAAGTTGATTTTACCATAGAGACTTCTAGATTATTCACTTCTATAAAATTAATATTTGTAATAATATTATCTTTTAGATGAATAATCGTTGCTTTTTTTTCTTCTCTATTTAACTCATTTTCATCATACAGTAGAGCAACTTTAAAATCAAACTCTTTTAACTTAGGTAGAACAAAAAAATTAACTAAAAATCTAGGAAGTGAACTAATATCTGAAATATACACCATATGATGATTTATTAAATAATGATTCTCTTGTTTTTCTAAAAACTTTTGTATATCCGTTGAGATATCTTTTTCAAAAGATAATAACAGAGTAACCTCACCTTTTTTTGAAATCTCTACAGTTTTATTCTCTGAATCAACTAAAACTAAAGAGGGAAAACTCTCCCCTACTCTTAATTCAGCAGAGAGTAGAGTTAGTAAAAAGAGATGTATAACTATTAATCTAATAAATATTTTACCTATATTATTCATTCGATATATTATCACATAAACCCTTGAGTATAATTATGATAACAATTCTCACTTTTATTATTCTTTAAGAAAAAAAAGAGTACCATTCAAAATCTAAAACAATAATTGTTATCAGTTTATGATATAAAATAAGGGAGTTATATAGTGAAAAAAATAAGTTTAATGCTCTTGGCAGTTTTAAGTGCAAATGCAGAAACGTTGAGAGATGCTTTAGAAGAGACAAAAGTAGATGGCTATCTTCGAGGAACGTATCAATCACATAATGTAAAAGATGATAAAACCTATAAAGATGATGCACTAGGTGGAAAAGTTCATATTAAAACAGGTGATTTTTATGGGGTGAGTCTTGGGGCTAGTCTATACTCCTCTAATGCTATGTTTAATGATGATAATCATGGATTGGTTCCCCTAAGAGGTGAGAGCCATAAATCTTATACAATTCTAGGTGAAGCCTATATGCAATTAGATTTTGGCAAGAGTATGTTAAAAATTGGTCGCCAAGAGATAGATACTCCATTTGCACAAGTAGATGATATTGGAATGATTCCAAATACCTTTGAGTCTGCTATTTTTGAAAATAGAGATATAGAAGATACTACTGTTTTTTTAGGTCAAATTCAGCGTATGGCAGGGGTTGATACTGAGGTGGTTGATAAGTTTACTAATGTAAATGGTTCTAATGATATGCAAGTACTAGGTATAAATTATGAGGGAGTTAAAGATTTAGCTCTTCAAGGTTGGTACTACAACTTAAAAGATGGAGAAATAGATAGTATTGCTTACTTAGAAGCCAATTATGAAAAAGAGCTAGGAGATATGACTTATGGAGTAGGATTACAGTATGCTAAAGAGAGTTATTTAAATGATGCCGATGCAAAAGTCTATAGTGGAACTTTAAGTGCTACAGAAAACAATATAGGATTGACTCTCTCTACAGCTTACTCAAAAGCTAAAGATAATGCTGCGAGTTCTGGTTTTGGTGGTGGACCATTTTTTTCAAACTCTGAATATCTTATTTTAGACAATGCAGGAAAAGATGGAACAGCGTTGTGGTATGGGGCTGAATATGATGCTTCTAAAGTAGGTATTGAGGGCTTAACTGTTGGATTAGAGTATGTTACTTTAACTAATGAAGCCAAAAAAGAGTCAACTGAAGCTGATTTGGTTTTGAGTTATGAGATGAGTGATAATTTTGAAATTCATGCCATTGCTTCAAACTTAAAAGGTCACAATGTAGGTGAAGATGATGCAAAACATTTAAGAGTGTTTGCTAATTATAACTTTTAGTGGTTATGATTATACAATTATATAGGGAAAAGGTATAAATATGAAACTTTCAGAGTTACACAAAGGTGACAGAGCCATGATAAAGAAGATAGAGAGTAGTGAAGATTTAAAGGTACGCCTAGCTTCATTTGGTGTGGTAAGAGGAAGTGAGTTGAGTGTAGAAGCCTGTTCTATGGGTAAACAGACCATGGAGATAATGGTCGATGACACCCTCATTGGATTACGTGCCGAAGAGGCAAAAGAGATAGAGGTAGAGAAACTATAATGGATACAATTAAAATTGTCTTAGCAGGACAACCCAATGTTGGGAAATCAATGCTTATCAATGCTATGAGTGGCTCAAATGGACTAAAGGTGGGTAACTTTTCAGGAGTAACAGTAGAAAAAACAGAACTATGTTTTGAACACCACTGTCATCTGTTTGAGATGGTTGATTTACCTGGTACTTACTCTATTCGTGGCTTTTCACAAGAGGAGAAGGTGGCACATAATTATCTGCTTAACGAAGAGTATGATGTTATTATAAATGTCTTAGACTCTACACACTTAAAACGAAATCTGCTACTTACTTTAGAGCTTTTAAAACTCAACAAAAAGATGGTACTAGCCCTTAATATGGCAGATGAGGCTAAAAAAGAAGGCATAGAGATAGATGTTAAACAGATAGCAAAGATTATTGGTGTGCCTGTGGTATTGGTTTCGGCAAATACCAAAGAGGGGGTAGAGGAGCTACTCGAAAAGGTACATGAAGTAGCTGATAGTCATGAGCGAATTAAATCAAATATTCTCTATGGTGATACTATGGAAGAAGAAGTTTTAGAAATAGAGACGTTTTTAATACAAAAAGGGTTTTCTTTACGAGATTTATCGAACCGAGAGATAGCTCTGCGACTACTTTTTGAAGACAAAGACCTCTATAAAGAGTTGCATGATGAACCTATTATGATGGAGTTGCAACCTCTTGTTTTTAAAGCACTGCAACATCTCTACACACACCATGACACTAAAAACGTCCAAGAGATAAAAGCCAATGAGTACCATGCTATTGCTCGTGGGATTCACTTAGAAACAGTAAGGTGTCAACGGAATAAAGGGAAAAAGAGTTTAACCAAACGCATAGATGAAGTATTGATTAATAAATATTTGGGAATTCCTATTTTCCTCTTTTTAATGTGGGGACTCTTTCAGCTCACCTTTACCCTTGGAGCAATTCCTATGGATTGGATAGATGGAGCCATAGGTGCTTTTGGTGATTGGGTAGGCTCAAATATTAGCAATGATTTTATACGAAATGTTATTGTAGATGGAATTATTGCAGGAGTTGGGGCTGTACTACTCTTTTTACCTAATATTATTATTTTATACATAGGAATAGCCCTTTTAGAGACTACAGGGTATATGAGTCGTGTTGCCTTTTTGTTGGATGGGTTTTTCCATAAGTTTGGATTGCATGGGAAGAGTTTTATTCCTCTTGTAACTGGTTTTGGATGTTCCGTTCCTGCCTACATGGCAGCTCGAACGCTTAAGAGTGAAAAAGACAGACTCATTACACTCTTTATTATTGGGTTTATGTCTTGTGGGGCTAGGCTTCCTATCTATGTACTCTTTACTGGGGCATTCTTTGGAGCTGAACAAGCTGGAAACATCTTGTTTATTATCTACATTTCAGGGGCAATGCTCGGTCTCGTAATGGCAAAGATTCTACGTGTAGTGGTCTTTAAAGGAGAAGATGAACCATTTGTTATGGAAATGCCAAAGTATCGTTTCCCCTCATTTACACTTATTTGGCATACGGTCTATAACAATGCTAAAAGTTATGTGAAAAAAGCAGGTACATTTATTTTGGCTGCATCGGTACTTGTTTGGGTACTAGCAACCTATCCAAATCAACCTCTTTTAGAACAAGAGTATCAGACCAAAATAGAACAGAGCAGTAAAGAAGATGTAAAAGTCTTAGAAAATGAACTCAAAATGAAAAAGCTAGAACAAAGTTACTTAGGTCAAATAGGAAAAGCAAGTGAACCATTTTTTGCACCTTTAGGATTTGACTGGAAGATGACTGTAGCACTAGAGACAGGACTAGCAGCCAAAGAAGTTGTAGTCTCAACGCTTGGGGTACTCTACTCTATTGGTGATGAGGTAGATGAGAACAGTAATGCTTTAGCACGAGAGTTAAAGAAAAATATCTCATTTGCTTCAGCAATGGCATTCATTGTCTTTGTTATGATTTATCTGCCTTGTCTAGCTGCATCAATGGTCTTTGCTAAAGAAGCTGGTGGGTATAAGTATTTGGTTTATCTGTTTGTGTTTACTACAGTGACGGCTTGGGTATTTTCATTTATTACTTATAGGATTTTAGTTTAAAATATTAGATACAGCCCGTGTGGCTGTGTAAAATAAAACAATACAAAACATAATTTTAAAAAACTCTATTTTTTTCTCTTTGCTCTATGCCATAATATGATAAAATTTGCAAAATAAATGCCAAGGGGTAGATAACGATGATTTTTATTGATGATATTAAAGCAAATGAAGTAATGGATAGTAGAGGAAATCCTACTGTTCAAGCAACGGTTAGTCTTAGTGATGGAACCGTTGCATCAGCTATTGTACCAAGTGGTGCAAGTACAGGTAAAAGAGAAGCTTTAGAGCTTCGTGATGGTGGTGATCGTTACATGGGAAAAGGTGTTTTACAAGCATGTGACAATGTAAATGAAAAAATTTCTGATGCTTTGGTGGGAATCTCTCCATTTAACCAAGCAGAAGTTGATTTGGTTATGAAAACAGTTGATGGTACAGAAAACTACTCTGAACTTGGAGCCAATGCTGTTCTTGGTGTCTCTATGGCTGTGGCTCGTGCAGCTGCAAAATCTTTAGGTATGCCTCTTTACCGTTACCTTGGTGGAGCAAATGGGGTAACTCTTCCTGTTCCAATGTTTAATATTATTAATGGTGGAGAACATGCTAACAACTCTGTTGACTTTCAGGAGTATATGATTATTCCTCAAGGGTTCAACACTTTCTCAAGAGGACTTCAAGCTGTTGCAGAGATTTACCAACACCTTAAAAAAGTAATCGACGGTATGGGTGAGAGTACAGCTGTTGGTGATGAGGGTGGATTTGCTCCAAACCTAAAGTCAAATGAAGAGCCTCTTCAAGTTATTATCCAAGCAATTGAAGCTGCTGGGTACAAACCTGGAGAAGAGATTGGTCTAGCACTTGATGTTGCAGCATCTGAACTTATCAATGACGAAGGAAAATATGTTCTTAAATCTGAAAACAGAGAATTAACTTCTTCAGAGTTGGTTGCATACTACGCTGACTTATGTGCTAAGTACCCTATTGTATCTATCGAAGATGGATTAAGTGAAGATGACTGGGATGGTTGGAAAATCATGACTGAAGAGCTTGGAGAGAAAGTTCAAATAGTTGGTGATGACCTTTTTGTTACTAATGTATCTATCTTAGCTGAAGGAATCGAAAAAGGAATAGCAAACTCTATTCTTATTAAACCAAACCAAATTGGTACAGTTTCTGAAACCATGCAGACCATTAGACTGGCACAAAGAAATGGTTACACCTGTGTAATGTCTCACCGTTCAGGAGAGAGTGAAGATACATTTATAGCAGACTTTGCTGTAGCTATGAATACTGGTCAAATAAAAACTGGTTCAACAGCACGCTCAGATAGAATCGCTAAATACAACCGTCTTTTAGAGATAGAGAGAGAACTAGGACAGTTCGAGTACTTAGGGAGTTCAATCTTTAACTAATGGGTTTTTCTATTACTAATGATATTGAACCCATTATCAAAAAGTTCGAGGAGCTCCTCGGACTCTCTTTTAAGGTTTTTATCTTAACGGCTATTGTTGTTAGTCTATTGGGTATCTATGTTGCCAATCTTCTTTTTGGAAATCACTCACTTAGAGTTTTACAAAACCTTAAAAATGAGAAACAACATTTAGAATTCAAAATAGACCACCTAAAAAAAGAGAATGCTAAACTACATAAACAGTATCTTGAGTGGACAGATGCTCAATAGCTTAACTACTTAGCATTTACATCAATAGACTTCAGTCTAATCATCTCCTCTTTTTTTATAAGATGTTTTCCATACTCTTTTGCCTTTTCATACTCATGCATCGTGAAGTAAAGTAGTGTTATATTCTGATAATTACTCTGCGTCACATCATGAACCTCTCCATAAATCTCTTTGTTGATATTTAACGCTCTTTTATACCCCTCTAATGCTTTGTTATAGTGACCCATCTCCTCTTGCAGAACGGCTAAGTTATTATAGGAAATCGCTGTATCTATCTTCTCTTTTCTTATAATAGACTCTTTTATTTTAATGGTCTGCTCGGTTAAGGCTATAGCCTTCTCTTTCTCTCCCATTTTAGCATAGAGTGTTCCTAGGTTATTAAAACTCTCTGCTGTTGCAGAGTTTCTGTTTCCAAGAGCTTTTTTTCTAATATAGAGTGCTTTGGTAATATATGCCAATGCCTTCTCATAATCACCTTTTTGCTTATAAATTAATCCTATATTATTATAGCTTGTCGCTGTATTTAAATTTTCTATTCCTAGTACTCGCTCTTTAATTGTTAGAGATTTTTGAAAAAAGTAGATAGCACGTTTATAGTCTCCATTTTTATAAGCATTTACACCTCTATTATTTAAAATATTTGCTTCGGTTAACTCTTTATTTTTTTCAGTTTTGCTTATAGTTGTAGCAGAAGGAGTATCGACTTGAGTTGTCGAACAAGCTGTAAAAATTCCTAACATCAACAGTAATATACCATTTTTTTTCAAGTGAATATCCTCTTAGTTGTATAATTAGTCCAAATTATACAATAGAATTTAAAAATTGTGTTGATGTTTAAAAAAGAAGATGTTTTCACCTACAAAAAAGTCTATTTGTAGGCAATAAATAACTGTTATTTAAAAATAAATTTTGCAGCCATTCCCATAACATCATCAATCATTGAACCATCATGGTCTTGATCAATCAAACTTGAAAGAACACTATCTAAGCCAGAGCTTCTTTTTTGTTGATTAAACTCGTTAACAACGGGAGCCGTTTTCTTTGTTAATGCACCAATAATCATCGGAGCCAACATTGGTAATATACTCTTGATAATTGAAGAACTTACACCTGTCTCTTTTTCAACATGTCTAGCAACTTCTCTTGAGTTCTCTTTAGAACCTGTAAGTTCGGCAAGAATATCATTTCCCATATCCTTATAGTTTCCTCTGCCTATAGACTCTTCAGGTTTATCAAACATCTCTGCATAGTTACTGGATTCAAGATGTTTTAACAATCCTCCAGAGTTCTTATCACTCTCAAGATTACTCTTTGCTCCTCCCATTAAAATGGGTGCGAGTTTACCAATAATAGAACCTGCATCATCTAAGTTAATTCCTACCTGCTTTGATATCGTTTTTACAATTGCAGGGTTGTTTATAATCATATCTATTAATCCAGCCATTATTATTCCTTATTATTTTATGTGCTTTTATTATATCAAAGCTATTATTGTCCTAAACTTTTTTAATCATATTTTTTTATCCCATAATTATGGTTATTAATAGCATTTTAGATAAGATTCTCTTTAGTTTATGAAGTGATGGAAAAAAGTATTGACAACAAACATGAAACAACAACAAATGGTAGAAGATATAGATGAGAGTTTTAAACTCTACCCTTATGTAAAAGAAGCATTTTTAAAAGTAAATAGAGAACTATTTGTACCCAAAGGTTTTGGTCTGATGGCTTTTAAACTCGATGCTCTACCCATGCAAAAAGAGCAATGGATATCATCACCACTGACCGTTGCTAAAATGACTCAACACTTAGAACTCCAAGGTGTTGACTCTGTATTAGAAGTGGGTTGTGGAAGTGGGTACCAAGCAGCCATTTTATCAAAAATATGTCGTAGAGTTTTTACCATAGAGCGTATTGATTCTCTACTAAAAGATGCTAAAGAGCGTTTTAAAAAAGCTAGATTCAACAACATATTTACACGTTTTGATGATGGTCAAAGAGGCTGGAAAGAGTATGCTCCTTATGAACGTATACTCTTCTCTGCCACTGCAAAAAAAATACCAACAGCACTTTTTGACCAGTTAGCAGAAGGTGGCATACTCATAGCACCTATAGAGGCAGATGGTCTTCAGATTATTACCCGTTTTTACAAAAGAAATGGAAAGATAACCTCTGAGGCCATAGAGCCCTGCCTTTTTGTTCCCATCGTTGATGGTAGAGTCAAATCAGATAAGACACTTTTTACATCATAAGCTCTTGCTTAGAGCAAAATATATATCTGGTTTTCAAAAAAGTAAACTCCAAATAATAAGCATGAAGCATCAATCTCGAAGCCCCCGTTGTTTTTATGCGTTCACTCTTTTCTATTTTATTATTTAAAAAGTCATCTACAAAGGTCTCATCTAGTCCATAAATGGGGTCACCAACAATTCTATGCGATATAGCATCTAAATGTACCCTTATTTGATGTTGTCTCCCCGTGTAAGGTATGGCTTCAACTAAGGTTTGATTTTTCGCTTTGTCATAAGTTATAGGTCGTATGAGTGTACTTGAGACTTTCCCCTCTTTGGAGGTTTGCATTTTTAACTTTATTAAGCCAACTGAAGTTCTGATTTTTTTATCAATAAAAATCTCATCTTTTAGCTCTTTTTCGACTATGGCTTTATACTTCTTAACAAACTCTTTTTTTACAAACATCTCTTTTAGCAAATACTCAGCATACCCATTTTTAGAGACAAGAATAAGTCCTGATGTCTCAGCATCTATTCTATGTACCAACTTTGCTTCATCTCCAAACTGATAGCGTATCTCATCTAAAAGTGTATACTCTTTAGAACGAATAGTAGGATGAACAAGCAGACCTGATGGTTTATCAAAAAGTGCAAAATGTTCAGTTTGAAAAAGTGGTTTTAAACCTTTGGTTATAGGTTCAAAGACCAAGACTTCTATATACCCTGACTTGAGTACTTTTCCTTTTTGTAAACGCCTCTTCTTATGGTCAACTATACGAGCATTTTTCAAAAGTTTCAGAGCCAGTGTTTGAGACAACTTCACAACATCTACTAAAAAATCTTCTACTTTCTTACCTTTTATTACATCGTATTTTTTAAGTATGTAAGGCAATGAACTTCCTTGCTGTGAGATTTGAGATTTGAGATTTGAGGCATTATACAACCCAAGAGATTAAACAAGCTTTCGTTTTGCTATTTCATAGCAATATCATAAATTATGTTTTACGATAACTCTACTTAGGAGTAGTTTTCTTTTAACAGAATGGGCGTGTTATGTTAAGCACATACCAAGATAAACAATAAGATGCTACTACTTAAAAAATCAACGCTTCACTATTCACTTCATAAAGTGATAGCCTCCGACCGATAGGTAGGGATACTTTCTGTGAAATCGTTTTGGGCTAAAAAAAGTAGATTCCACTCTCTTCAAATGGGGCTGCCTCTTCTCCTAAACTCCATGATTTTTCTACGCAATTTTGACAAATATGATAAAAACGTAATGAGTCCACTTTTGGTTTAAGCAATTTTAAAAGTTCTGTTTCTAAGGCATTTTTTTGAGCCTTACTTTTTACCTGAATCTCAAATACCGAATTGTTCACACGCTTTCCAAAAGCCTCTAAGGCTTCACCTACTTTTCTTATAATAAAGCAAAAGGAGCTATAAGCACTTCTCTTCTGTAAATATAATACAAATATTAAAAATGGGTATTACCTAAACAGATAAAAACTCCACTCCATCTTTTGAACCAATCAAGAGAAAACTTCTCAGCTTAGGAATACTTTTTACTTTATCTAGCTCTTTATACTCCTCAACCTGTTTGAGTCCATCTTTTTTTATAGTCTCATAACTATCTTTATCTTTTTTCCACTTTAACTCAAACAGATAATTATTTGGCACTTTCTCATCGCGACCAATAAGTAAAATATCAGGATATTTTCTATCAAATTCAGGCTGAGAGTCTATAAAGTAGAAGTCTGCAAAGCTCAAAAGTGCCAAGGTAATCACTTGAAAGTGCTTCTCTGTAAATCCTTGGTGGTCACGATTTGAAAGCGTTTTTATTGCCTCATTTAGTTGTTTATTGAATGGGTCAAGATTTCCTATGGCTAAGTCTCTTAAAATAACTTTGATGTCTTGGTTCATTTGGAGATTGTTTCTCTTTTTTAACTCAATAGCAAAGTAATTAAAATAGAGTATTTTGATGACATAGTTAGGAATTTGAAAATAGAACTCCCCTCCAAAACTCTCCTCTTTAATAGTAATAAACCCCATAGAGTAGATAAGCGTAATAAAATCATCTCTACTAAACTCTTGGTTTAGGTCGTATCTGTCTTTTACCTCTCCTACTATTTGATTGTTTTCTATGAGCTCTTCTAAAATTTTATAGTTTCTGTCACTGTCACCTATGTTAAAAAGTTTCATAATGGCTTTGTAGTCCGAGGCTACATTACTGTCTAGCATTTTTATGGGCATAGTACAATTATCATAATTGTATTGAGAGATAAAATAATTCACCAAAGTTGCATTATAAACTCTCTCATTTGCTTCTATATTAAATAAGTAACCGTTGTACCATTTTTGTATTTTTTTTAATAACTCTTCTTTCTCTATCTCTTGACACTTTTTAAAGATAGAGTTTTCTAAAGAGTAGTTTACCTCCTCCCCCGTAAATCCTGCCATGGCATTAAACTTTTTATTGTTTGAGATATTGGAGACAATATTAAACCCAGAACTTAGACTATCTAGCGTAATAGGAGTTACCCCTGTAATGAACATCTTTTGAACTACACCACTTTGGGTTGCACCTTTTAAGACTTCGTAAAAGCTTCTTACAAATCCACCCTTACCGACTATCCCTAAAAAGTCTTTCATGTTGTAGGCTAAAATGGCGTTGGCGAACTGGTCATACTCATCTATGAGCAGATATATTTTATCATTTTTAGCCACTTCAAAAAAGTATTTTATCAAACCTGTTGGGCTTTTAATATCATCTAATTTAGAAAGATATTCACCGTATCCGTACTCACTAAAATATCTATTAATTGCAAATTTAATATTGTCTCTAAACCCATCATAAATAGACTCAACTCCTCCATCTATATTAATTCCAGAAAACTCAAAAAACAAAATACGAAAGCTACTTTTTAAGGGTGTTGGAGTGTTTTTTATAAAAGTCTCTTGAAATATATCATCAAATTCATGAGCAGAGTTCTCATCATAATAGTATTGAAGAGTAGAGAGAAAAAGGGACTTTCCAAATCGTCTTGGGCGTAAAAAGACAACAAAACTCTCATTAAGATTTTCTAATTTTTCTATATATTGGGTTTTATCAATATAAAAGTAGTCGTTGTTTATTTTTATTTTTCTAAAATTACTTTCACCATAAATTATCTTTTTCATACTTGCCCTTCAAATCTTGAAGGTATATTATAGCATTATCTATTAAAATCAAGGTCTAACGTCAAAACAAACATCAACCACCAAAACATTGGAATCTACGCGACTACGTCGCATAACCTCCCCACCGATAGGTAGGGATACACCGTGTTTCTCGCTGTTTAAGAGATAGACTCTATGAAAAATTACAAAAACAGTAAAATTTTATAGAGCCGTAAAGTGTGTTTTTGTGGGAAAAAGAACCCAAAAATGCGTGAAAATGCCAAAAAAGTGCCTATATTTCGGCATCTTAATGAAAATATTGTCAAAATACCCAAGTTACGCTATACTTCAAAAGGTACATTTACGAACTATTTGTACCAAGTTCCATAAAATCTTACTTTGTTAAGTCATTTTTAAATGGAACTTTCTCTCAAAGTACACAAACCGATATAGGCTTTAGAGTTATATTTATACTTTTTAACTAAACCACTATGGACTCAAAGTCCATAGGTTTCTCTTGGACTGAAAGTCCAATCTATTCCAACATCATATTCCCCACATCTTTATTTGAAGGAGTTCGATGATGTTCAAGATATTCTTCCACCATTTCTTGACTAACATTCCCTGTACTCCAAACTCCATAACCTATTGCCCAAAAATGCTTTCCCCAATATTGTTTTGATAACTCTTTAAATTCTATTTGTAACTTTCTTGAACTTCGCCCTTTCAATCTTTTCACTATATCACTCACTGATTTACTTAGTGCATATTCTATATGCATATGTATGTGGTCTTTACTCACTACTCCACTTAATATTCTTATGTCTTCTGCATCACATACTTGTATTATTATCTCTCGACATCGCTTTTGTATTTCCCCTTTCAATACTTTATAGCGATATTTTGTTACCCAAACTATATGAACTTGTAATTGACTTATTGTATGGTTTCCATTTCTCATTTCTTATTCTAACTCTTAACACATTTGTAGAAGCTAAAGCCTTGCACTGAAAGTGCATAGTTTTAACTAGCGTGAGTGGAACAATAAATTTCATTCAAATATAACTATCGTTTTGATATTATAATAATCTAAAAACGATAAAAGGCTATAAGATGTTTGTCAATCGCCAAAAAGAGCTAACACTACTAGAAGAGGAGTACACTAACAGTGACTTTAGATTTACAGTACTCTATGGACGACTACGAGTAGGAAAGACCACACTACTTAAAGAGTATATCTCTTCTAAACCTTACATCTACTTTTTAGTAACACTTGAAGCACTACCTACTGTCATTGAACGTTTTCAAAATCTGGTGGCTGATTTTTTAGAAGATGAATTTCTTAGAGAGATTGAGTTAAAGAGTTTTGAACAGATTTTCTCCTATTTGGCTAAACAGCAGCTCTCTAAAAAAGTTGTGGTGGTTATTGATGAGTTTCAATATCTTGGAAAGCTTGACAAATCTATCCCCTCTCAGTTTCAATATATTGTCGATGAGATACTCAAAAATAAAAATATTCATTTGGTGCTTTGTGGCTCTATTATCTCTATGATGTATGAGCAGACACTATCTTACAATTCACCTCTTTATGGACGGCGAACCAGTAGTATTAAACTTGATGCGTTGAGTTTTGAGTATTTGAGTGCTTTTTTCCCTAGAAAAAATGAGATTGAGCTTATTGAACTCTATGCTGTTTTATATGGTGTTCCTAAATATCTAGAGCTTTTTAAAGAGAGTGGTGATATTTTTGAAGCCATAGAGAAAAATATTTTAGATAAAAACGCTTTTCTCTATGAAGAGCCTAGATTTATTTTGCAAAATGAGGTCAATGAACCGATGACCTACTTTACCATCTTGGAGACCATTGCCAATGGAGAGCATAAGTTAGGAAATATTGCAGGAAAATTAAATAAAAATGTTCAAAATATCACTTCGTTTATTAGTAAACTAATTGAGTTAGAGGTTGTCTATAAAGAGGTTCCTATTACGGAAAAACTTCCTAACAAAAGTAAAAAGGGACTCTATTTTATTAAAGATAATTTTTTTCGGTTTTGGTTCTCTTATGTTTTACCCTACAGAAGTCAATTAGAGTTAGGAAATACCAACTATGCTCTAGTCAAAATAAAAGAGAATTTCTCAGGTTTTGTGGCAAAGGTCTATGAAGATTTATCGGTAGAATATACACTAAAAAATTATCCTCTTTTAAAAGCTGGTCGTTGGTGGAGCAAAGATGAAGAGATAGATGTGGTTGGTGTAGGTGAAGCGTTTATTTTAGTGGGTGAGTGCAAATACTCAAACAAAAAAGTAGGCGTAGATATACTTCAAGAGTTAGAGCGAAAAAGTAAAAAGATAGAGTTAAAGCTACCTATAAAACACTATCTTCTCTTTTCTAAAAGTGGATTTACCAAAGATTTATTGGAAATTAAAAAAGATAGAGATGATGTCGTTTTAATAGATGGTTTTAATTCTAAAAACACAAGCCCTTAATATAAAAATCCAAACAACCAAAGAGGAATCTTATTACCAAATCCTACCTCTATATCATCAGAAGCCACAAAAGAGTTTGGCATATCTTTTATCTGTTTAAAACTCTTATTTTTCCCACCCACTTCAAAGGTATAGCTGTTGTCCACTAAAAAATCTCCCTTTTTTGCTACATAAATATCTTCATTGATAAAACGATTTTGTAGAGAAAAATAGTTTTTTATTTGATTCACAAAAAAAGCCTCTCTTGCACTTCCTATATCTACTTTTTTCGTTAAAGCAGTAGATATATTGGTATTTTGCATAAAAAGTTTTTCAGGTTTGCTCATAATTTTGTAGCCCTTTTCAGGCGTTCGGATACTATTAATAATTTTTGCCTCTTCTAAATAGTTCAAATACTCATAGAGCTTTGGTCGTGAAATATCTGTAGCTTTAGCAAGGTCAGTAATATTTGGAATAAAGGGAACACTCACAGCCAAAAGATAGAGCAGTTTTTTGAGTTTGCGTATCTGTTGCATCTCTATTTTATTGATGTGTGGTAAGTCAGACTCTAAAATAAGATTAATAATCTGGATAATTCGTAGATGATAAGAGCCTTTGTCCTCTAAAACAAAAGGGTAACACCCAAACTCTAAATACTCTTTAAAAAATTTAAGAGGCTTAATCTTTTGGCTAATCTCACTGGCTATCTCAAAATGATTTTCAATTATCTCTTCTAGTGAATGACTCTCAAAAGAGACCTCTTCTTTTAGAAAAAGATACTCTCTAAAGGATAGATTTTCAAGATGATAGACAATGGTTCGCCGAGAGAGGTCAACATTTTGTTTATTGATTTGTAAAATAGAAGAGCCTGAAATCACCACTCTTAAAGAGAGAAAATCATAAATACTCTTAATATGTCTAGCCCAATCGCTGTATTTATGTACTTCATCAATAAAAAGTACCTCTCCACCATAAGAAGAAAATTCACTAGCAAACTCATAAAGAGAGATAGATTGAAAATAGGGATTATCTAAAGAGATATAGAGAGCCTTGTCACTCTGATAATAATGCTCTTTAAGATACTGCAACATCATAGTTGTTTTTCCTAAACCTCTCTGTCCTAAGATGGCAAGAGATTGTAGATTCCAATTAATCTCATTGTAAAGGTATCGTTTTTTTTCTAAAGATATTTTATCGAGTAGTTGATTTTGTTCGCTAAATAGATTTTGGAAGTTCATTAATGAGCCTTTTTTATATGTAAATTTATATTATCATTTTTTTAGTTATATGTAAATTATAGTTTACATATTAGAAAAATTATCATACTACTGTAACTAAAATCTCTAATTTAATATTAGCTATTTTAGCTACAATCTCAAAAAACAAAAAACCAAGGAAGCTCATGCAAGGCTATGTCATACACTTTAACGATGAAAAAGGTTATGGATTTATAAAAACAGGGGAGTATGAAGAGAATATCTTTGTGCATAAATCTGCTCTGACCAATGCTCAGACACTTGAACAGGGGCAAGAGGTTGAGTTTACTGTTAAAAAGACTAAGAGAGGACTATCTGCAACCAAAGTAGTGGCAGGGGCTAAACAGCGTTCTCCCTATTTTATCTTTGGGTTGGTATCGTTGGTGATAACCAGTGGTCTCTTTGCTTTTTTCTACTTCTACCATCACCTTAACCCTCTGATTAGCTACCTCATCGCCATTAATATGAGTACTTTTTTACTCTATGGCTATGACAAACTTATATCAGCAGGAGAAGCACTTCGTGTTCCAGAATGGAACTTACATGCTTTAGCCATATTGGGTGGTTCTCCAGCTGGGTTATCTGCTCAAAAGTTTTTTCATCATAAGAGTATTAAAGGGTCATTTCAGTTGGTATATTGGCTTATTGTAGCTTTACAAGTTGGCTTACTGGTGTGGATTGAAAATATTAAACCATAGGAATCAAACGTCGAACTTTTTTTACCTCTTTTAAATCTATGGTAGCTTCTATAACCTCTGCGTTGTCATCCATAAACACATCACACCATGGAGAGATAAGAGCTGAACTCTTTGCCATGTCATCGTTGGCAGAGTTGCATAGACAAACAAAAGATTGGTTCATGGTTGCTAATGCTTGAGAGAGTACCTCTAAGTGTTTTTTTCTAGCTTTTCCCCACATGGCAGGTATAAGCACCATATCTACACCCTCTATCTGCTTCCATAACGCTTTAAAACGTAACTCAAAACAGATAATAAGTGCATAAGATACACCATTGATTTCAAAAGAGACAATATCTTCTTTCTCTCCTGCATGGAAATATTTATGCTCATTACCTATCTTAAATAGTTTGTATTTGTTTTGAGAGTAGACAACCTTGTGGTCATGTATGACAAGAGCTTGGTTGACAATGTTGTCACCCTCTTTTTTTATAATGGTAAACACTAAAATTTGGGTACTTATAAGGGGTAGTATCTCTTCCATCGCTCTCTCATAAAAAGCTATAGCTTCATCAATGTTGTCATAATCGTAAGCTGTCAAGTAAACCTCTGGAGCCATTATAAGCTCTTTATCTTGATGAGCTTTTATATACTCTAAAAGTCTCTCTAAATTTTGCTCATAAGAGCTATTTGATTCTAGTTGAAGAAGAGCAATTCTATACTCTTTTTTGCTTAAGTACGACATCTATTAAAAGTCATCAAAGTCTAAACTACCTTTAGAGTAGTTTGCTACGTTACCTTCAAAAAAGTTTGTTTTTTGGTCATTAAACTTTCCAAAGTCATCAACCCATTTAATAGGATGTTCAACATTATAGATTTTTTCCATACCTACAGCTTTTAATCTTTCATCTGCTAAGTACTGTATATATTGTTCTATAATATCATTGGTTAAACCTAAAATTTGACCTTGAGTAATGTATTTACCCCAATCACTCTCAAGCTTTACAGCTTCTCTAAACATATTGTAAATCTCATTGTTAAACTCTTTTGTAAAGATATCTGGACGTTCACGTTTTACGGCACGTATCATATTTTGAAAAAGAATCAAGTGTGTTACTTCATCACGTTGAATAAAACGAATCATCTGTGCTGAACCCAACATTTTTCCTGAACGTGCAAGGGTATAGAGGTAAGTAAAACCTGAATAGAAGTAGATGCCTTCTAGTATTTGATTGGCAAACATCGCTTTTACTATGTTTTCATCGGTCGCGTTTACACTTAGCTCTTGATAAATCTTTGCTATGGCATCATTTTTTGTTTTAAGCATCATATCTTGTCGCCAAAGTTGGTAAATTTCATCTGTATTCGTAGAGATGGTATCTACCATTACAGCATAACTCTGAGCATGAAGTGCCTCTTCAAATGCTTGTCTAACCAACACTAGGTTAATTTCAGGAGAGGTAATAAATGGATTGACATTATCTATAAGGTTGTTGGTCTGTAAAGAGTCCATAAAAATAAGCTGCGATAAAACTTTGTCATAAGCTGTTTTTTCTGAATCGGTTAAACGCTTATAGTCTCCTACATCTTGGGTCATGTCTACCTCTTTAGGAAACCATGTATTGTTTAACATCACTTCCCATAAGTTATATGCCCAATTGTATTTAATATCATTAAGTTCAAAAATACCTGTAGGGTCTCCACCAAATATCTTTCTATCACTTGTTTTCTCTTTTGACTCAGGGTTATATATCTTCTTTCTATCCATATTATCTACCTTTATATTCGTATAAAAGATTCTTCTAAAAGATTCTTGATTTTTGTGATTATACTGAAATAACTTTAGAAGCTTTTACGTAAAAGATTAAAGATATTAAATCATTTTTTATAAAATTTAAAAATAATATTAAAATTAAAATATAATTTAAGTTTTATAATGTTAAAATATATTAGATATTAACAATTAATAGCATATTTTCTAGAATAAGGAGTAAAAATGTATTATAATTCCAATCAAAATAGTAATGAATACTACAGTTCGTACAAACAAGAACTCTCTGCTGTAGAGTCAAACAGAAACAAAAAAAATTCTATGTCACTACCACAAAAGACAGGTCTTAGTATTTTATTATTAGGACTTATTGGTTTTGGTTCTCCTTATTTAGTTAACTATTTTTCAGAAGATAATACAACACTTCATAGTCAAAATAACATAGATGAAATGGTGGCTAAGAAGAATATATCCCATGAGTCCATGTTAAAGAAAAGTGAAGATACAAATGACATACCTAAGATTGTAATATCTGAAGATCAACTTCCTAAAAGTATTCAAATACAAAATTCTGAATCAAAAATAATTGCTAATATAAAACAAAATGCTACAGACAGTTTAGAAGATAACTTTCAATTCAAAGATAAAGAACATAATGAGATAAAAAGACAGGTTATCTCCTTAACAGAAACAGCTAATATGAATTCAGCAGATATTGAAAAGATTGTTAATATTATTCTTGCAAAGAAAAAAGAGAAGAGTGAATCATCTTTAGAAGAGCAACTCCTCAATGCTGAGATAGAAGAGAGTCCAACTCAAACTCTAAAGGAGAGTAATCACTATAACAAAGTTGTCCTATCTTCCAAAAATGAAAATGTAAATAATAAAATTATTAATCTGAATGATAACTCTACAGTATCAAATAAAAAGATACAACTATCTAAATATGAAAAATCACTTAAACCTGAAATAGCTATTCGCTCAAATGAGATGAGAATTATTATTGTAAAAAAAGGTGATTCACTATCTAAACTTGCACTCAAAGCTTATGGTGATAAACTAGCTTACGATAAAATTTTTAAAGCAAATCCTGAAATTATTAAAAATCCAAATGAGATTTTTATAGGTCAGAAACTACGTATACCACTATAAAATTACTCCATGTTAAGATTATCCTGATATATTAAAAATCATATTTTAACTATTAGGATAGATTATGAATTATATGTTTGAAACAGGATTTTTAGGTACTAGAGCTCCTTTTTTTATGGACTTTGTTACACTTATTGTTGCACTATTACCTCTACTTATTTTCTTTGCCATTAGCTTAGCAAAAAGAAAATCTTATAAAGAGCATGCTATTGTACAAACTCTTATTTTTATTATCTCTATTATTATTTTTTCTTACTTTGAATATGGTGTTCGTTTAGGTGGAGGTTTTGACTCTTTTATGGAAGGTAGTCATGTTTCACATAACTATGCTTTATGGGTGCTTGTTGTTCATATTTTTATATCTGTTATAACCTTAATTATTTGGACTATTACTCTACTATCAGCAAGAAAAAAACAACACAAACATAAGTTACCTGGTCAATTTTCAATGCCACATAAAAAAGCTGGTATACGTACTTTTATTGGTATATTTTTAACATCCTTTACAGGTATTTGGGTTTATCTTTTGCTTTTTGTTTATTAACCTACTTAAACCTCTTTCTAAAGAAGAGGTCTATACTCTGTGATGGTATAGTTTTTTGGTGTTGCCCAACTTCTACTTTAATATTTTTGTTGACCTCATATTCCAAAATAAATGAGTTACCCTCTTTAGAGTTTTCTATGATTACCATGGTATCTTTGTTAATTTTTTTACCAGCCTGTATGGCATACCCTTCACCTGTACTATCATCTTTTATAAAGACTCTATCAAGTTCAACTTCATAGGCAAAATCTCTTGCAGCTTGATTCATAATAAAAAGTTGAGCTTCTCTTCCTAAAGAGCCTCCTCCCTCTGAAAGATTTGCTGTAGAGACACCCAAAAGTAAATAGGACAAAATATCTTTTTTTGCCATTGCAGGGTCAGAGCTAAAGTCCAGTTTAGGGCGATTGGCATCACCATGAATATTAATAGTAATCAGTACATCAGGCAATTCATGTTCTACTTTAATATCAAGTAGAGGGTTTATATCTTTTAGTCCTCTAAAAACAATATTGGAATCTACAACAGTAAAAAGTTTTGGAGCTTGTTCTACACGACCATTGATATCACGTATTTTTCCCAACATTCCCAAATTTTTACCAAAAGCTTTTTTAGCTTTCACATCAACCATAAATTTCAACTCAATATCTCTGGTTTTATACTGAGCATCAGGAGCATAAATAGAGAGGTCTATGTAGGTATCTTCTAAAAAATTATCACTCTCTTTTTTCTTATTTTTATCTTTTTTAGTAATAACTATCACATCGGGGTCATGTGCAGCATCTAAAAACTTGGCTTCATAAAAAACTTTTAGCTTATCGAGAGAAACTCCACCTACAATTTTTCTCTTTTTCCCTATTTGACTATAGTTTATATGGGTACTAAGAATCATACTTCCATAATTTGGGTGACCCAAAGGTAGTTTCTCTATAGATGCATCAACACTCATATTTTCTACAGTACCTTTTCCCTTGACCAATATATTTGGATGCATGTCTATAAGAACATCTCTCTTCTCTCCAAAATAAATCTTTCCTTTTTGGTTCAAATAGAAATCTCTGTTCAGATTTTTATCTTTAAACCCTGTGGTTTTAAAACTTAAGGTATTAAGTGTGAGTAACTCTTTAGCATAGTGAGCATCTACATCTAAACTCTCAATGTTAAACCCTTCCATCTTTAGCTTAGGAGAGTTTATTTTTCCAAAAATCTCTTCACCTCTCATCTTAACTTTGGCATGGAGTGGTCCATTAACAGGAGTAACAGTAAATGGATAAAGAGCTGAAAACTCTTTTTCTAGCTTCGTAACAGAGTCAATATCTAAAGTTGCTTCTAACTGCTTCTTCGCTATGTCTCCAGTGGCAAGGAGTTTAAGGTGTGCTGTTGTAAGTTTTACATTTAGACCAGAAGCATCATTTTTAGCATCAATATAAGCTTTAAAGCCTTTATTCGCCTCAATTAGTCCTTTAACCCTAAAGTAGTTCTTAGAAAGAGTCACCTCACCTTCTATATCTGCTTTAACAAAAGTATCTTTCAACTCACGAGGAAGTTCTACTATTTTTGCAGGGTATATACCTTCACTCTTTAGTTTAAAGGTGAAGTGGTCATTGTCCGAACTTTCAGCTTTGAGTTGAAGTTTAGGAGAGTCTATAGTTACAAGTAGTTTTCCTTGCTCATTTTTCATATCTATCTTAACTGGTTTTAGCGATTTTAAATTGACTCCAAAAGCATCAAGATTATCAACTTCTAGCTTGTTTTTTAGTTTCATAGATTTTGGGTTAGTATAATCACCAGAGAAACTACTTTTTAAATTAAGACCTAAAGCACCACCTGTTGATTGAATAGCTACAGAGCCTTTAGCCTGATGAGCTAACAGATTTAACGCTATAGGTGAACCTTTTATAGTTACATTAGAGATTTTTTTATCTTTAAGCACTTTAGTATCTGCATTCAAATCAAGCTGTAAATCTTTAAGCCCACCTTTGGCTTTTAATACTAAGTGGGTATCACCTTTTAGTTTAAACTCCTGCTCTTTTAAGAAAGTGTTTATGTATTTAGCATGAGTATTTACCTTAGCTACAACATTTTTTAAGAGTAGCGTACTGTTTATATCATTGCTATTTAAGCTCACACCAGCACTTAGCTTACCATCTGCAACAGTAGAGTCAAATAGTGTCATAAACGCTGCATCTACATCTCCCTTTAAAGGTTTAGCTGTTCCTTTTATATCCACATTTTTCACATCAAAATCTATACTATTTTGCTTCCCTTTAAGATTTTTAAGAGAGCTTGAGAACGTGACATTTTTCATATCACCTTTTGCTTTTAGATTTATGTGACTATCACTAGAGATAGTTACATTTGAATCTTTTAGCATCCTACTTAAGCCATCTTTATGACTGTTTAAATCAGAGTTTAGAGTAAAACTTAGACTGTTGTTTATATCTTTATAGTTTAGAGATGTTTTTACATCAAGCACTCCACTCGCTAACGATGAGTCAAAGTGAGTTAAGAGTGTTGCCTTTACATCACCATCTAAAGGTTTGGCTTTCCCGTTTAACTCTAAATCTTTTAGATTTAAAGCTATATTATTCTGTTTAGCTTTTAAGCCTTTTATGGTTGTTCTGTACTCTACATTTTTCATATCACCTTTTGCAAAAAGTGTTAAAGTTGGAAGAGCCTCTATGGTAATATTTTGCTCTTTCAAATTAGTTACTATAGAAGATTTTTTAGCTTTAAAAGTAGAGTCAACATTAAAAACTAGTGTGTTATTTATATCATCCAAATTTAATGTGGCATGACTATCAAGTTTTAAATCTCCTACATTACTGTCAACTCTTGTCTTTACACTATTGACAACATCTTTTTTCTCTATACTATAACTACCAAAAGTATGCAAAGCTCGGCTATGTACCTCATAATTATTCTGCTTTAAATCTAAACGATGAACTGTTAAGTCATAATCAATTTTTTGTAAATCACCATCTGCTTTTAAAGTCAGTTTTGGATTACTGAAAAAGGTCAAATTCTGCTCTGCTACAAAAGGCTCTATAAAGCTCTTTTCACCCTCTATAACTCCTGCTAAATGGTAGTGTTCGTTTTTAAAAGTAGCATTAACATCAGCTTGTGCCATATTGCTGTCGAGCCATAGAGTCACATCACCCTCATGTTTGGTTTTCATATCTGTTTCAAGATTATAAACATGAAGTTTAAAAGCATGTACATCATACTCTTCATAAGCTATATCTTTTAATGATATAGCTGCACGGTTCACAACTACTCTATCAAAAGGAAGTGTGGTATTGCTTTTTGTTTTATTCTCTTCTGTAGCGTTACTATCTATAAGTGAAGATAAAAAATCTTTATCAATCTCTGCATTTTTTAAAACCAAATTATCAATATATAAAACTCTATTTTTTAACTGCTCAAAGTCAACTTTTAGACTAAGCTCTTTTACTTTTACTTGGTTGTTGTAGTTTACATCTTTTAGTTTAAAGCCAGAGAGTAGCCCACCCTCTATACTACCATAGCTAACGCCATTCTCTTTCAATACTGACTTAAATGGCTCTAATGCCATAGATGGAGACTCTAAAACAAAATATAAAAGAATAGCCAAAAGTATGAGTAGTAAAATCAACCATTTTATAATACTATGAGATATTAGGAGTAGCTTTTTCAAAATACCTGTCCTATCCCTAAATGCAAGGCAAAACCACCATCAGTAGGAAAACCAACATCAAGACGAAGAGGACCAATAACTGACAGATAACGTAGACCCGTTCCAAAGCTTGTGTACCACTCTTCATCAAACCTGTTAACATCAAAAGAGAGTTTTGAACTATCAACAAAACCAACAACAGAGAAATTTTCAGTCAGATAATAGCGACTCTCAAGAGAAGCATCTATCATACTCAATCCACCCAAAGGATACTTACCACTATGTTTACCTAAATCTCTATACTCATACCCTCTATTGCTCATAGCTCCACCTAAAAAGAAATGTTTAAAGGGTGGAGTCTCTTCCGATATAGTTCCTGCCTTTACTTTAAATGCCATGATGAGAGGATCAAACTCTTTGATGTATCTAGCTTCACCCAAAACTTTAAGATAGTCTATCTCTGAACCTATCTGCTTCATCGACTTCTCCACATACAGTGAAGTATAGTATCCATTCTTAGCATCCATCTTGTCATCACGAGCATCAAGTATAAAACGATAAAAAAATGAATTGATAAGATAATTTCCACTAAAAAAAGCAGGAATACCAGATTCTATCTCTGAGTGTTCCATCTGAAACCCAAAAAAGTGGTCAAAACGTCGTCGTTCTCCTAAAATTTCCTGATTATAGTACTTACCAAAGGTCACACGTTCCGTAAAAAGTTTCTCTATATAGGAGTCATAATCCCATCTACTATAACCAAGCTCATTTCTAAAGCTCAACTTTCCAATCAAGTCATTCTTTATAATCTCTGGGTCATAAAAAGAGGTATATGCATTATAACCTCGCTGGGAAAGTTTCAACCCTGTTCTAAACTCACGAAGGTTTCCAAAGAAGTTGTGGTCAATATACTCAATCCCACCTCTTGCTCCTTCTTCAGTATCATAACCTATATTTGAAGCAAACTCTTTGGTTTTTCCCTCTTCTAAAGTAATGCTCATAGGTGTTTTTCCATCACTGGTATTAAAGTCAGCTTCCATCTTTATCTTCTCAAAAACACCCAGTCTATAGATATTATCATAACTCTCTTCTAGTTTAAGAACATTATAAAGCTCACCATTTTCATAAACAATCTCTTCTTTTATTAACTTATTATCAACTTTAGCAGAGTTATTTATATCGGTAGTAGAAAAGTATCTTTTCTTACCTTTATCAACATTCATTTTAATATCAACTTTATATAAGTCTAAGTCAACTAAAGCTTTTGCCTTCATGCTATGTGTAGGATAACCTGTCTCTTCAAGATGGCGAACTATCTTCTTTTTAGATTCGGTAAAATCTGTAGTTCTAAACCGTTTTCCTTGTTTAAATAGAGCAAAACGTTTAAACTCATCATCTATAACAATTGAAGCTATTTTAATGGCTTCATTTTTTTTAATATTTAAATAAATCGTATCATCATCAGTACGAGAATAGACCTCTACTTTATAGTACCCCATGCTTTTACTATAGTCTAAAAGGCTCTCTTCAAAACCTTTTATATCCTTTTCATCAAAAATAGGGTCAGACTTCCACACCTTATAAATAGCTGGGTATTCTATATGACAAATCTTAAGCAAGGTAGCTCTATCAAACTCTCCAGTAAGTAAATCTATATCACCTGTGAACTTTATATTATTAAAGATTTTACCATACATAACAGTAGTTATAAGAAGAAGTATAATTATATATTTTTTCATTGTTTCTATTCTAACATAGAAGTGTGAAGAAATAAATTGTTGCTTTATGATTTAAATAAAAAAAGAGAAAGATAGAAGCACAATAAGACAAAATAAAATAATTAAACATAAAGTAAAAAATTTTTTGTTGCAATTTTTTCTTTAGTCTAGGCACAAACGAGGAAGCATACCAATAACGAGTTTTAGAAAATGTTTTTTTGTAGCAATTTTTTCTTTAATCTAGGAGTGTGTAAGGAGGTATACTTCTGTATCCGACGAAGCACAACGACAACGAGTAAAGGAAAAAGAGTGACAAAAAATGGTGATCACGATTGGACTTGAACCAACGACTTCTTCCATGTCAAGGAAGTACTCTACCACTGAGTTACGCGATCACTATCATAAAGGAGAGTGGGATTATATTTTTTTTTGACTTAAATGGAGATTACAAAACCTATATTTAACCTACCAAACGGTTTAATATAGCTCCTGTGATTTGTCGTACAGGATTCAAGATAATAGTTAAGTAATCTTTTTTAGGCTCTGTTGCTTTTTTAATAATTTTATAATTGTAATAACTATTTTCTAAAAGTACATGTTCAGGAACCAAAAGCTTTTCTCTAATACGAACAGTTCGCTCAATATAATCAAAAGCTAAATTATAATATTCTAAATAATAGTATGCTAATGCTATTCTGCTATAACTCTCTGCTACAAGCAGATTATTTTCCACATAGGAGAGTTCTTTTCTTATAGATAAAGATTTTTTATAATAACTTAAAGCTTTATCAAAAGAGCCAATTTGCTCATATACTGCACCTATACTTTGGTAATTCTCAGCTGTAGCCAAACTTCTTAATTCTAAATAATTTTCTCTAATTTTAATAGATTCATTATAAAAGTATAGACTATTTTCTATCATCATTGATGATGCATACATATGTGCTATATGAGTTAAAAAAAAGGCTATCTCTTCAGAAGGAGTACTTTTTACTACTTCATCTTCTAAAGATATAATATTTTCTAAAAAATAGACCAGCTCTTTTTTATCTATAGTATCTCTATTATCACTATAATTTACCTCTTTATTTGAAAGTTGATAGAATCCTATAGTAAATTTTTTTAAAATATCCCTATCTACAGTATCAATAAAGAAATTTAATTTAGCATTTAAACTTTTCATAAATATCATTTTCTTCTTATACTTTTAACGTTACTAGCTTTTTAAAATAGTCAACAAAAGAGCCGTGATAGTCTAGTTTTTTATACTTCTTAATTTTTCTAGAAATCTCTACTAAGTTTTTCTTGGCACCTATTAATGCCTTATCCTCTTCATCTAAAATTAATTCTCTTATTTTAATTGCTTCTATAATATTGATATATGCTTTATCATACTCTTCAAGGTAATACTGACAGATAGCTAGATTGTGATAACTGTTTGCTGTCTCTGGATGAGAACCTTTAAATAAATCTTTACGAATTTCTAATGCCTTTTCAAACAGTGGACATGCTAACGTATACTCTTCAGACTCTGCATAAAAATGACCTAAATCATGATAAGATGTTGCCGTATTAGGATACTCTTTACCTAAAACTTCAACTCTTATATTAAGTGCCTTCTGATAAAATTCTAATGCTTTTGAAAAAACATTATTATAAAAATAAATATGTGCTAATGCACTATATGATGATGCTGTGTCTCTATGTTTGTCACCAAAAAGTTCTTTTCTAATACTTAAAGCTTTTTCATGTAAACTTAACGCTTTTTCAAAATTACTATCTTCATAGTAAGCATTTGCTAGATTAGCATAACTATCAGCAGTCTTTTTGTGCATAAAACCTAAAGATTTCTCTCTTAATTCTAAAGATTTATTATAAAAATAAATTACTTTTTTATTTAATTTTATATTTCTATAGATACCTGCTAGTATATTATACTCTTCAGCCGTTGGTTTTTTTAATTTTTTAGAAGTATGTTGGTAACTACCATTGTATTGTTTTACATAGTTAATTGCATCAATAGTACCAATCATTTCTATTCCTTAATTTTTTATTTATATTATATTATACTTATATTACATAAATGAATAATAATTTTTCTAACATTTACAACACATTTGTCTTTTATTTTTTTATATTAATAAGATATAAAGTTTTTTTAATTATTTTTTAATATTTTAAATTTATAGCTGTTTTCATTATAATAAAAATAAACTATTTTAATAAGTCATTTTTTTTTACAATCGAATAGAGTAAACAAGCTCTACTAACTCATTTTTAACCAGCAAAGGAGTATAATCGCGAAATTTTTCTAACTTTATGGCATTTTAAGGTTTCATGATGTAGTATGGGAAAAGTTAATTAGGACAAACTTTGTCCGATTTAAAAATTATGAGTTTAGCTCAAAGGAATTATAAGTATGAAAGTTTATTTGGATAACAATGCCACTACAATAGTTGACCCAAATGTATTTGAGGTAATGGAGCCTTTTTTTGTTCAAAAATATGGTAATCCAAACTCACTACATGCATTTGCAGGTGAGACTCACCCTCACATTAAAACAGCTATGACAAAAATATATGCTGGTATCAATGCCAATACCAAAGACTCAGTAGTTATTACATCATGTGCAACAGAGAGTAATAACTGGGTTCTTAAGTCTATCTATTTTGAGTATATATTAACTGGTAAAAAAAACCATATTATTATCTCAGAAGTTGAGCATCCATCTATTATGGCTACAGCAAGATTTATTGAGTCTATGGGTTGTAAAGTTACTTATCTACCTATTAATAGTGAAGGTTTAATTACAGCACAGTCTGTAAGAGATAGCATAACAAGTAAAACTGCTTTGGTTTCAGTTATGTGGGCGAACAACGAAACAGGTGCTATTTTCCCTGTTGAGGAGATTGGTCAGATTTGTGAAGAGCATAACGTTCTGTTCCATACAGATGCTGTTCAAGCCATAGGTAAACTACCTGTTAATGTTCAAAGTTTTAATGTTGACTACTTAACCTTCTCAGCACATAAATTTCATGGACCAAAAGGTGTAGGTGCTTTGTTTATGAAAAAGGGTAAAGAGCTAATACCTCTTTTGCATGGTGGTTCACAGATGGGTGGTTACCGTTCAGGTACACTTAATGTTCCAGGTATTGTAGGTATGGGTAAAGCTATAGAGCAGGCTGTTGACGCTCTTGATTTTGAGATGAGTGAAATAAGAGAGATGAGAGATGATTTTGAAGATGCTCTTTTAGAGATTCCAGATACTTTCGTAGTCACTCCAAGAAGAAACAGAACGCCAAATACCATTCTAATATCGTTTAGAGGTATTGAGGGTGAATCAATGCTTTGGGATTTAAACCGTGAAGGTATTGCAGCAAGTACAGGAAGTGCTTGTGCCAGTGAAGATTTAGAAGCAAACTCTGTTATGGAAGCTATTGGTGCAGATGAAGATCTCGCTCATACAGCCATAAGATTCTCACTTAGTAGATATACTACACAAGAAGAGCTTGACCATACATTAGAAGTAGTAAAAAAAGCTGTTACAAGACTAAGAGAAATCTCTAGTTCATATGCTTATACACCTGAAGGACATGAGTCTGGTTTAACAGCAGGACATTAATAGCTCATAAGTAGCTGATTATAAAGAAAATAAAAATTAAGGTCGAGTTATCGACCAATGATAAAGATACAAAGGAAAAATCATGGGAATGGATAGTTTAATAGGTGGTACCATCTGGGATGAGTACAGCAATAAAGTAGCAGATTTAATGAATAACCCACAAAATATGGGTGAAATAACTGAAGAGCAAGCCCAAGAGATGGGTGGCAAACTTATCGTTGCAGACTTTGGTGCAGAGAGTTGTGGAGATGCTGTTCGTCTTTACTGGGTAGTAGACCCTGTAAGTGATGTTATTATCTCATCTAAGTTTAAAAGTTTTGGTTGTGGTACGGCTATTGCTAGTTCTGATACTATGGCAGAACTTTGTAAAGGAAAAACAGTTCAAGAGGCTGTTAAAATTACCAATATTGATGTTGAAATGGCAATGCGTGATACACCAGATGTACCATCAGTTCCACCTCAAAAAATGCACTGTTCAGTAATGGCTTATGATGTTATTAAAAAAGCAGCTGGTCAATACCTAAATGTTGACATGGAAAGTTTCGAAGAAGAAATTATTGTTTGTGAATGTGCAAGGGTAACACTTGGAACACTTCAAGAGGTTATTAGGCTCAATGACCTTACAACAGTTGAACAGATAGCAGACTACACCAAAGCTGGTGCATTTTGTAAGTCATGTATTCGCCCTGGTGGACATGAAGAGAAAGATATCTATCTTGTTGATTTACTTGAAGAGTACGAAAAAGAAAAAATGGCTAAAACAGCTGACAGTTTATCTCAAGGTGGACCAGTTGATTTTGCAGATATGACTATTGTTCAAAAGCTTAAAGCTGTCGACAAAGTTATAGATGACAACATTCGTCAAATGTTAATTATGGATGGTGGAGACATGGAGATTCTTGATATTAAAGAGAACGGTGAACACTTTGACATCTACATCAGATATTTAGGTGCATGTAATGGCTGTGCTAGTTCTAGTACAGGAACACTTTTTGCTATTGAAAATATACTTAAAGAGAAACTTAATAATAATATTAGAGTTTTACCTATCTAAACATATTTGTAATTCATGGGTAGACACATTGGTCTACCCCTACATATTTTATATAAGATTGCTATAATTAAAAAAAGGATTTTTTATGAAATATCTTCTTTATACTTTTATTCTCTTCTCTTTTTTAGCATGTTCAAAAAGTACTCCTATACCAAAAGAATCAACAACAACCTATACCTCTTCTGTAGATAGTGCTTATCTTAAAAGCTTAGACTTTAAAGGTAAGGAGCTTATGACAGTAGAGATTGATGGTAAGTTTTACTATGTGAATAAGTCTGGAAAAAAGATGCCAACTCTAACCTATGATGAAGAAGCAGATGAGTTTTCAGATGGTCTTGCACGAACCAAGTTTAATGGCAAAATAGGTTTCTTTAACAAGAACCTAGAGATGGTACTCAAACCTATTTATGATTTTGCCTTTCCTTTTCATAATGGTATAGCTGAAATTTGTATAGGCTGTAAAGAGAAAGATGCTGATGGCACACCCATGTTAGATGGGGGTACATGGAAAAAAATAGACCGAGATGGGTTGGTTATAGAGTAGATTTATCCTATAATACTCTATGAAAAAAAAGAGTTATAAAACCATACATCAAAATATTCTGACATGGTACAAACAACATGGTAGAGTTACCCTACCATGGCGTAATACCACCTCAGCTTATGAAATATATCTATCAGAAATTATGCTTCAACAAACCCAAGTTAAAACAGTTTTAGAGCGATTTTACTTCCCCTTTTTAAAACGTTTTCCTACCTTTAAAGATGTTGCTTCAGCCCCTATTGATGATGTACTCAAAGCATGGGAGGGACTAGGTTACTACACCCGTGCAAGAAACCTCCACAAAACTGCCCAAGTCACCCAAGGAATACTTCCCTCTTCTGCAGAAAAATTAGAAGAACTATCTGGAATAGGTAAGTCTACAGCCCATGCTGTTGCCTGTTTCGCCTTTAACGAAGCTCTTCCTATTTTAGATGCCAATGTAAAACGTATCTTGTATCGTTTTTTTTCTCTAAAAAAATGTACTACCAAAGAGTTATGGGCATATGCTTACAAGCTTTTTGACAAAGATAATGCCTACATCTATAACCAGACCATGATGGATATTGGCTCTATTATCTGTACCCATAAAAATCCTAACTGTACAGTCTGCCCTTTTGAGTCAGGCTGTCAAGGAAAAAGTAATCCTCTACTTTACCCTGAAAAGAAAGCCAAAAAAACCAAACCAACACGAAAACACTACATGGTCATCTATCACCAAAATAAAAAATATGCACTGCGTCAAAATGAAAGCAAATTACTAGGTGGACTTTGGGGATTTGAACAGCATGAAACATTTGATATAACATCTAAAAATATCACTCAGCTCGGAGTATTTACCCACCACTATACTCATTTTAGACTCGATGCAAACGTACTACTGATCCCCAAAGAATCCGTACATAAAAGTTATTTTACTTTAGACGAGATTGAAGAGTTAGCACTAAGTGGAGCTGATAGAAAAGCATTATCTATACTTAAAACCTATTTACGATAGCTGACTTAGATCAATAATTCTATCAGCTTTCTCAATACTGTTACGTCGATGAGCAATGGTAATGATTGTTTTATCTTTAACATAACACTCTAATGCTTCCAACAGTCTATCTTCTGTATCGTTATCTAGTGACGAGGTAGACTCATCGAAAATGATTACTTTAGGATTATCTAACAATACACGGGCGATGGAAAGTCGCTGTTTTTGACCTCCTGAAAGTTTTGTTCCATTTTTTCCTACAATTGTCTCTAGCTTCTGCTCTAAACCATCTACAAACTCATAGAGTTGTGCTACCTTTAATATCTCATAAATCTGAGTATCATCATACTCTCTACCTAATGTTAGGTTAAAACGTAACGTACTGTTAAACATCAGAGGTGACTGTAAAACAAAACCAACATTTTCACGAACTTTTTCATAACCTATCTCACGTATCTCATGTTCATTATAAAAAATCTTACCATCACTAATGGGGTAGAGTCCTATGAGTATCTGAGCTAAAGTACTTTTACCACTTCCTGTCTCACCAATAATCGCTACTTTTTCACCTACTTCTATAGTTAGATTTATCTTATCAAGAACTGTTACCTTGCCATCATAAGAAAAAGAGAGATTTTCCAAACGTATAGAGGCTGTCTTTTTCCCTTGAAAAGGATCTATTTTTGCCTCATATTTAGGTTCTAATTTTAACTCTAAAATCTCATTGAGACGCTCGATGGAAGATTGAGCATTGTAGTAAAGATGAACATAGCTCATTAACTTATCAACAGGACGCATAATAATCCATGCATATGCAAAAATAGCCAACATCTTTCCAATAGTCAACAAGCCTAACAGCACCATCAAAATACCTGTAGCTCTAAAGATATCATGTGAATACATAATAAGCATACGTGAAAACTCTAATGCCATCTCACTCTTAAAACCAAACTGATACCCTCGGTCACGTATCTCTTTTGCCTTCTTATCTATATCATTTAAGAAGTATTGTTCTCTATTTTGAACCCGTATCTGGTTGTAAAGTTCCAAACTCTCCGTTAGGCTATTTTGAAATTCCTCTATAGCTTTATTTTCTTGTTTCTTTATCTTGGCAACAGCACGAAAAATTCTGAGATAAAAACTTAGAGCCAAAGGATTTAATATAAGAATTACTAGAGCCAACTGCCAGTTTAAGTAGAGAATAACCACAGCAATACTTAAAAGTGTCAATGTCTCAACAATCACTTCTCCCACAGTCGATGAGACAAATTTGTCAACCGTATCAACATCTGTAATCACTTTTGCAGAAACAGCCCCTGAACCCAACATATCATACTCACTCATGGAGACACATTGAAGGTGGTTCAGAAGCCTCTTTCTAATACTATAAGTTACCTCTTTGGAGATTTTGGAAAAGAGCCTAATATGTAAAAGATTAAGTAGAAGACTTAAAGCTTTTAGACAAAGGGTGACAATTAAAACTACTAAAATATAGTATTCAGGTGAACCAATGGTCAAGTAGTTGTCTATGGTTTTCGTTATTTCTCCACCTTTACCCAAAATAATTTCGTCTATAAGTAAAGGAATCAATAGAGGAACAGGTATGGTCAACATGGTAGATAGTATAGCAACCAAATTGGCAGATATGAGTACCTTCTTATGTTTAGATATCTCATGAAAAATTGTTTTTATGCTAATCATTGCTTGACTCTTTTTTAGTGAAATATAGCATAAGTAGGTTATAATGCAATAAAAAAGAGATGCATAATGTTCAAAATAGCAAATACCCTACTACTTGTTGTTTTCCTTACAGCTTGTTCTTCACAAGAAAATAAAGAAAATATTGAAACAAACAGTACAAAAGCTCAAGAGAGTATAAAAAAAGTAACGGTTAAAAAAACAGAACCTCAAACTTCCAAAGAAAATGTTATTCTACAAGAGAGAGTAACAACCAAAGAGAAAACATCCCTCTTTACACTGACAACACTAGAAGGAAAAACTATACATATAAATGAAACAGAAGGTGGATTAGAATTTAAGGAGTACAAAGATAAAGTAGTACTTGTACTCTTTTTTGGTCACCGATGTCCTCCATGTCTACATGAAATTCCAGTATTAAAAGCTTTAATAGATAAAGGTCATAAAGATTTGGAAATTATAGCTATTGAAGTTCAAGGTTATACAGAAGAGCAACTTAAAGCTTTTAAAGAGAGTAAAGGTATCAACTATAATCTTGTTGCAAATACAGCTAACGCTAACTTTGTCAACTATATTGCACAACAAACACAATGGAGTGGAGCAATTCCATTTTTAATTGGATTTAATAAACAATCAGTTGTCAAAGTAGTTCATGCTGGTGGACTGGGTGCAGCAGATTTTGATAATATATACAATACCTTAGCTAAAAAAGAGTAATCTTCTTTAGTTTTTACTTGGTATCTGTATGGTAAAAATTGCTCCATCTTTCCCATTGTGCACAAAAATTTTACCATACATACTATCTTCTACAATAAGTTTTAAAATATAGAGTCCTAAACCTGTACCATTCTCTTTATCTTTAGTTGTAAAATATGGGTCAAATATCTTTTTTACATTTTTCTTATCAATACCTCCACCATTATCTTCAACTGATATAAATACATTATTTTTCTCTTGATAAGCATGAATCATAATTTTTCCTTGATTAACATGCTCTAGATTTTTTTGACAAGCGTAAATAGCATTATTAAGAAGAATCAAAAGTGATTGAATAAGTTCAGAACTATATCCTATAATCATAATCTCTTCTCTCTCATTATATGTTATCTCAATATTTTTATGACTTGAAATAACAGTTAAATCTTCAGTTTGTCTAATAATGTCTCTCAAGTAAAAAGCTTCACTTTTTTTATTTTTTGAGAAAAAATCTGTAAAATCATTAATTGTTTTAGATAAGTAAGCTGTAGTATTCTCTATCTGATTGAGGTGTTTGTCAAGTAACTCATCGTTAAGAATTTTTTTTCTATTATCAACATCAATATTGATAACCACACCATTAATAGATGATAATGGCTGTCTCCACTGGTGAGCTATTAATGCGATCATCTCTCCCATAGAGGCTAATTTACTCTGAATAATTAAAATCTTTTCCTGTTCTTGTTTCTCTCTATTTATTTTAACCGTATAGTAAATTACTAGTAAGGTAAAAACATATAAAGTTGGTGTCCAAAAATAACCAATTGAGATGTAAACTCCATTTAAATATGAATAAATCAAACTTAAAATACTGATAACACCAGCAATAAGAAAAAGTATGTAAATTTGAATATATAATCTCTTCATAAATAATATCATAATGATTATAGAGAAGAGTAAAGATAATAATATATTAATCCTTTTATATTTTTCAGGTTGACTTAGTATAGTATTACTCAAAATACTATCTGCCACTAAAGCGTGTATCATACTGTTTGAAATAGATTTACCATCTGAGGTAGTATATGTAGGATTTAAGCCAACAACCGAAGAGCCAATAATGACAATTTTACCTTGAATCTCCTCCTTAGAAACTTCTCCATTTAAAATATCAATAGCAGAAAAGACTTTAGGAGTTTTATTGAAAGAATCTATCAAAACACTATTATTTGTAGTATCTATATTTATATCTCTATCAAAACTTAAAAGTGTAGCTAAAGCAAAAGAAGGAAATATATGCTCCTCATACTCCATAAAAAGAGGTACTCTTCTAAGCCTTCCATCACTATCTTCCCAAGCATTGATAAAACCAAAATTATCGACACTACTTTGTATGGTTTTATAATTACAAAGAAGTGCTGGTGCAGTAAACTCTGTTTTTATTTTAGAAAATATATTATCTTGGTAGGAAAGCTCTTTACAGTGAGAAGATGTATAAGAACTATTATAAAAAGAGATAGAAAGAGTAGAACCTGATTTTATTATACTATCAGTCAAAAATTTATCATTATCTTTAAGCTCATTAGGAAAATCATCTAGTTGAAGCTCCAGATTAAAGAACTTTTTATAAAAATCTTTAATTGCTATAGGAGAGACCCTATCTCTCTCTGCAAAAAGAATATTTATACCTATTGCAGAGGGGTTTAACTCATATACACTATCAATAAGTTTAGCATCAAGTACCCTAGACCAAGGCCATTGACCAAGCTGCTGCAGACTTTTTTCATCAATATCTACAAACACCGAATAGGAAGCACTTTTTTTCTCATCTTTTTGATTAAAAAACATACTTGAAATATCATAAAATTTATAGTCAACTCTTTTTGTATACTCACTACTATAAAAAAAGAGATGCATAAATATTAATAATACAATAGCAAAAGTATATTTAATAAAATTTAAGCTCATCTATTTTATAAATATCTCAACGTTTCTATTTTTTGCTTCAGCTACATTATCTGCCGTTTTAACCTCTAAATCCTCTTCTCCATAGCCTTTAGTTCTCATAGAGACTACTTTAACACCTCTCTTTTTTATCATAGATTCTATTAATTTTGCTCGTTTTAGTGAAACTTTAATATTGAGTTTATTAGAACCTGTAGTATCAGTATGACCTATAATATCAACTACACAGGGTGAACGTTTTCCTATCATCTCAATAGCCTTATCTAGAGTAGCCTTAGACTCTTGTGTCAACTCTTTAGAGTTTGGCTTAAAATAGACCATATACTTTACAGGCTTAGGAGGTGTCGCAGCTAAAACTTTAGAGAAACGACTCTCAATCTCTTTTTTGGACATGCTTTTAACTTTACTTGCTGCTGATTCTTTATCTTTTAAATCAACATAGTTTCCTACTTTATCAAGTTTGCTACTTCCTTTATCTGTAGAGACTATAACAGCATTTTCAACTTTTCCATTATCTAGCAAAACAACTGTAGTTTGAGAACAACCTATAAAAAATAAACTCATCATAAAAATAATTTGAATTTTCATCTACTTCACCTCCACAGCAAATTTGGTACCACGAATACCGATAATACCTTCAGGTATACGGAACTTAACTGATTTAGGAGCTAGTTTTCCAACTCTTCCTGAACTAAAAACAGCTTTACCTTTTTTTAAAAATAGATCAACATCAAACTCTTTTTTTTCTGGTTCTACTTTGAATTGATTTATAACAAAAATAGCTTTCTCATCTAATGACAAAACTGTTCCATCATCAAAAGTAATACCTATGGAGCTTTTTGACTTAGTCATAATAATATCACCATTCTCTAAACTAAACCCAGGCTTTATCTTAACCACCTTTCCATCTCGTTTAACCTCTACTTCACCTGTTGTATTTTTAACTATTCCAACACTTCCGAAGAGCAGAGTGTTCATAATCAACAATCCTAATATAACCATTTTTTTCATATATCTTTCCTTTTTTAACTAAATTAAAAACTAGAGAAGAACCTTAACATCTTTTTGTTTTGTTATCACTTGTGGTACAGGTGTTGGCTTCTTCTTTTGTTTTATAGGTATTGTCTTTAGTACTAACCCCACACTCTTAAGGTCTTTTTCTCGTATAATATTTTCTAAATCAGCTATAGATGATTTTTTACTAAAATCCTCTCTCAACACGACTAAGCTAATATCACTATATTTCATAAGATAGAAAGTTTCTAAGGCAACATCAAAAGAACCTGTATCGATAAAAATATAATCATATTCTCTCTTTAATGTAGTGAATAAATCATCAAGCTTAGGTGAAAGCATTAACTCCATAGGGTTAGGAGGCGTAGGACCAGAAGGTATTATATTTAAATTGGGGTGATTGGTAGTAAAAATAATATTACCTAAATTATCTCGTTCACTCAAGTAGGTACTAACTCCACTATATTGTTGTTGCATTCCAAAATGTTCATGAAGAGATGGATTATGCATATCTAAGTCTATAATGATAGATTTATATCGTGTATTTTGCAAGACAGCACTTAAATTTACTATGGTCGTTGTTTTTCCTTCTCCTTGCATAGGTGATGTAACTAAGACAATATTACCTTCATCCTCTTTCTTAGAAAACTGAATATTCATTGCTAATTTTCTATATGACTCTTCTAAATTAACATTCATTAGCATATCATCTTTATAGAGAGGAATATTACCATAAATAGGTAATCTTGTTAGGAGTTCTACATCTTTTTGGGTCTTTACCTTATCAATTGTAAATGAACGTAAAAGTGCTATAAAAATACCCAAGCCTAACCCTATCATAGCAGCCATTATCAATATCATTGATTTTTTAGGACTCACAGGAGTAGATGGGGTATAAGCTTTATCGACTGTTTCATAGTCTGATACAGCAGAAACTTCTATCAGCTCATTTTCTGACTTCTTTTCTAAAAGATAAGTATACATCTTTGAGTTAACTTCATAACTACGCTGAAAAGAGATAAGCTTTTTCTCTTTTTTGGGTAATGTTGTTAAAATAGACTCATATTTACTTTTTTGTTTTAAAAGATTTTTACGTTTAATCTCAAGAACATCTCCTAAATTTCTAACATTTAAAGTAATCTTTTTCTTAATATCATCTATTCGTTTACGTACCTGTATTAAACGTGGATAACTATCGGTAAACTCTATCTTTAATTCATCCTCTTCAACATATAACGTATTTAATGAGTCAATCAAACGTATGGTACTTTGATCATTAAACTCTAGCAATGTAGGTGCAATAGCATCAAAGTTTCTATTATTTTTAATATATTTTTTTAGATTATCAATCAACTGTTCTTTCAATATTACTTCAGACAATCTAAGATCAAGATTCCCTAACTTTTCAAAAAGATTTGTTGATTTAATCTCTGGATCTATACTCTTGTTTTTAGATTGATAGCCTAAAAGTTCTTGTTCAGAAATCTCTAATTTTTCTCTTGTTTTTTCAAGCTCCTCATCTAAAAATTTTAAAATCTTATTATTAATATTCTCTTTCTTCTGTAAACTTTGATTAATATAAGCTTCAATCAAGGCATTTACATAATTATTTGCTCGTTTTGGTATAGTATCTTTGAAAGCTATTACAAGTAAATTGGACTCTTCATCAAGTCTATTCACAGATAAATGACTTTTTATAATATTTTCATATATACTACGATTATCCCCATTGATTTTAATATAAATAGTATTTTCAAAATCTTTATTTTTATGAATAATGGCTGAGAAATATGTTGTCTTTATGGCTTCATCATAGTGGTAAAATTCAGATTCTCCATATTTTTTCGATGACAAAATAAATCCATTTTCTTTAGGAATAAGTGCTATATAGGGTTCATTAAAAGTTCTTGAAGTATCACTAAGTTCTCTTATCTCTATAGGTTTATTTTCGTAAATTTCAACTTTTTTATAGGCATCTTCTAAAAAATACTGTACTTGAAAATCGATATTCTTTAAAGCTTGATAATTAACTTGATAAGTCTGAAGAATAGACATCTCTTGTGTAATTCCAGCTGCATTAGTTTTAAAAAGACTCTCTCTTAAAAGATCCTCTTTATCCCCAACCTCTTTATCACTCTTTACTTTAATAATGGCATAGGATTGATAAACAGGAGGAGTAAAATAGAGATAGAGTTTACCCAAAAGAATAGATATTACCATCATAGTTAAAATTAACCATTTATAAGGTAATAACAATTTAAAAAGTTCAATTATATAGTTTTCCTCTTTTATAGAGTTTGATGGAAGAGATTTCATAATTATTTATATACCAATATTATATTTTTATTTTTAAAATAAATATTAACAATTTAAAACTTATGTATTGCTTACAATATCTTTATATTATATATAAATAATCTAAATATTATATATAGAGTATTTTAAACGATTTAAAACATTTAATGTGATATAATGTGATTATATTTAAAATTAGGAGAAAAATTAATGAAAAAAATTATATTCTTTATATTATTTGTAAATGTTCTTTTTGCAGATGTTACGATAATAACATCTGCAAATACTGTAT
>JALUKQ010000168.1 GCA_027056485.1 Campylobacteraceae bacterium
TTGTCTAACTGTATAGTTTTCATTTTTCTAAATTTTGATGAAACATCAAAAAAATGATTTAATTGTCTATTTGTTATTTTTCTCTTTCCAAGAATAAAGTCCAAAAAATAAGCATTTTCAATAAATAAATAACTTTTAGGTAAATTATTTTTGAATTTTTCAAATAGTGTCAAAATAAATATTATACTAATAGACAGCCATATCAAAATTAATGCTATTTTAACAATTATATATAGATTAAATGTTTGTATATATTCTGCTCCAAAATAAACTATACTTGAAAGTATGGAAATAAAAATAAGAAAAATTTGACCACTTGATACTATTTTAGTAGCTGGAATAAAAAACAATTTATCAATCCAACTATTTTTCAACATAATAAGACTAGGGTACTTACTATTTTGATACTTTTTGTGGTCTATAGAATTATCAATAAAATTCATAATTTCAATATTCCAATCCACAGACATCAACTTATCATTAAATTTTTTCTCCCCAATCAACTTAATAATCTTCTTAGAAACAAAAAACTCAAACAGAGATTTATGCACAAATTTAAAATGGTCATCTTTTACATTGGTAATATCTACTTCTATAAAATACCCTGCATAAAGTTCATTTTTGAACCCTTCAAACATTGCTTCATTTGACTCTATGACCATCTTAGCTTTTTGAACCTCTTTTAGTATCAACTCATCTAAAACTTTTTTAGAAATAACCAAAGTCTTTTCTTTAAACATCTCTCCTGAAAGCTCTGTAAAAAAGTTGATAATAAACTCTTTTTTTCTATTGTCATTTTTCGTAAAATACCCTGTAATAGCCTTACTCTCTTGTCGGCTTATCCAGTACTCTGTATATTTGTTCATAATATCTGAAGAGGTAATAACTTTTGTAGAGTCTTCACTGTATAACTCAGGCAATATTGACATGGTCATGTGTAACATAGAGGGGCGTTTACAAAGGTCTAAGATAGAACGGTTACGTTTAATGTAGTTCATGTACTGTTCTACCTCTTTACCCTCATAGTAAATGTTAACTGTTTCTTCTATCTGCTCTAGTTTAAAATAGTCCAACTCTATGACTTCGGTATAGGGGGTTAGTTGAACATCTGTTACATCACTCTCAACTATATTTAAAAAATTTTTACGCTCAAAATCAGTTGGTAAATAACTTGGTCGTCCAGAGATTAAAATTTTATTATTGGTAGTGGCTAACTGCCAAATGGAGTTAAACTGTTCAAACCTTGTTTTTGCTGTTCCAATGAAGCCCATTTCATCAAAACCATCTAAAATAAAGACTATCTTACCCAAATGAACCAAACGCTCAAACAGAGCATAGTTTACACCTAACTCTTTAGAGACAAAACTTTCGATTTTTGTCTCTATTCCATCATTACTCATAGGTGAAGTATTGGTTAAAGAGATAAAAATAGGATAACGTGTAAAACTTTCTCCCTCTAAAATCTTTTCTGATAAATATTTGGTGTAGTACTTTAAAAAGCTTGTTTTTCCCATACCATAGTCAGCAAGGAGAGAGATGTGTCGTAAACTTTTCTCTTCTAACCATTCATCAAAATAGAGTTTTAAGTTTATCGCTCCTTTGTTAAAACTAGGCTCTATAAACGACTCTTTTAACGAAACCCCTCCAATGTCTATGGACTGCATATTAAAACGGTCAATATTTTTTTGCAGGTAAGAACTAAAATCTATAATGACATTTAAAAATGCGTCTTCGGTATAACATTTTAAATACTTATTGTCGTTTTCCTCAAAAATTCCCTCTTCTACAAAAAAGAGATATTTAGGTTCATAAAAAGTATTATCCTCTGCAATAAAATCATCAGAAAGTTTTTTTAATCGTTCAAGTACCTCATCTTGATACGCTTTTGAAATATCTTTTGACGTACTATCACAATAGATAAAGTACCGATAACTATGAATAGCATCAGAGTAGTGACCTACTAAGAGTTTCTCTTTTTCATCATAAGTCAGTTCTAACTTCTCATACTTCAACTCAAAAAGCTCTTGCACACGCTTGTGTAAATGTGGACTAACCTCAACTTTAGTATTGTCAGGATAACTTATTTTTTGAGAACCACCCTCATCTCTAAAACGTTCTTCATCTCTTGGTTGTAATTTATAGTAAATGTAACTCAAAGCAATAACAGCAAATACATACAAACCATAAAAGACTATACCTGTCCAATCATCTTTAGGCATAGGCAGATTAAGCGATGTATATTGGTTAAACACTTTTATGAGACAACTCGGAATAGCAAAAGCTTTTGAGGTGAGAGGAACAGAAAGAAGCGTAATCCCTAAGGTTATAGGATAATGCTTACTCTCTTGACCTTTTGATTTGAAATTAAAATAGAGCTTTGCTATTTTATAGAGTGTGTAGCTTAACAGTACAAAGAGTGCTAAAATAAAAAGATAAGTTATAAACAACATGATTTTCTCCCCTTTTTCTTGTAATAATTATAGCTTAATTTTTTAGGAGTCTACACTTTTATATATTGAGTGTTTGAGTGGTATAGACTTTAGTCCATAAACAGACAATAGCGACTACTTTTAAAATTCCGAATGAGGGTATCTCTCCGTAGGTGTGACCATGTCACACGTCAAAATTTGTTTGTATTGATTTTGTATTTAAAATTACCATAAAATTAAAGCTGAGATTTGACGTTTGACATGGTCAAACCTACGCAAAATTTATTAATTATCTAATAAGTAACCCCATGCATCAAAATCAAATCCCCATAATCCCCACCATCAGCCTTTTTCAAAGCTTCTATATAGGCATCACGTTTTTTATTCTCTTTTGACAATAAATCCTCTTGCCACTTCACAGGCATTAGCCCATTTTGCCTCATGTAAATGTTCGCTAACATTCGTGACCATCTTCCATTTCCATTTTGAAACGGGTGTATCTGTACAGCTCTATGGTGGATTCTTGTAGCTGTTTCTATGGTGTCAAAAGTTTTATTGGCTCTCCAATAAACAATGTCATCACTTAACTTCTTTAACTCCATCGGTACCAAATACGCTTTTACACCAATAGAGAGTTCTGTATGTCGTAACTTCCCTGCCCACTCCCAAACCTGACCAAACATCTCTTCATGAAGTAATAGCAACCAAGAGTAAGCAAATGGTGCTTCTTTTTTTGTAGGAATAGCAGAGAGATATTTCAGAGTAGCTTGTAAAATATTATTGGCTTCTTCCTCATAAATATCACTCATAGTATACATTTTAGAAGAGGATAACTTTAAACCTGAAATATCATCAATAGGCGTAGCGTGTTCTATGCTTTTTGTACTGTTTTTCACTAGGCAACCCAGAGTCTGTTTCTATAGTTTCCTGTCAAGAACTCTTTTTCCATATTTTTAAGCATCGTATCAATACTATTTTTTTCTAAACCTTGCATCTCTAAAGAGGATGTTCCTTGTACCAAAGAGACCATAAACAGAGCTTTCTCTTTTGCTCGTTTTTTTTGTAACTCTTTAAGTGTAAGCATTTCATTACCTGCAAAGTCCAAACCTAATAAATTTGTTATCTGCTCAACCGTACTTAATTTCACATCTTCACCTGCTAAAAATCTATTAACCGTTCGTGTACCGAGACCACTTAGTTTTGATAAATTGACAATAGTAATATTTAATTTTTTTCTTCGAGCTTCTATTTTAACAATAAGTTCAAGATGTGTCATTATGTATCCTTTGGTATATTATGCCATAAGTGACATAAAAAAATAGTTTATAAATCTAATTTAGCTATAATCTCAAATGGCATTTATAAAAATAAACAAAGAAAAATTTTTTCATAATCTATCTCAATTTACATTAAAAACTGGCTCAAAAGAGTCCATAGCTATTGTTTTAAAAGACAATGCTTACGGTCATGGTTTAGAACTTATGGCAAAACTTTCACAAGAGTTTGGACTCACCCAAGCTGTGGTGCGTACTTATGATGAAGCCCAAATTATCAAACCCTATTTTGAACATATCTTAGTACTTGGAGACAAAGCCATTATTGATGACTCCTGCTCTTTTACACTTAATAGCTTAGAAGATATAGAAAAAGCCGAAAAAGGCTCTAAAGTTGAGCTAAAAGTAGACACAGGAATGCACCGAAATGGTATAGCCATAGACGAAATAGAAGAAGCAGTAAAATGCATAAAAGAAAAAAAGCTTAGGCTAGTAGGTCTAATGACCCATAACCGTTCAGCCGATGAACTAAGCTCTGAACTCTTCTGGCAACAAAAAAACTTTAAAAAAGCCGTAGGTTCGGTAACACTGAACAAAAACATACGCATCCACTCTTTCAATTCTGCTACATCTTTGCGTCTTCCATGTAATCAACAAGATATTATTCGTCTAGGACTCGGAGCCTATGGATACTCCGAGCTACCTACTATTTATAATACCTTAGAACTAAAACCTGTTCTCTCACTTTGGGCAAAAAAAGTTGCTACCCGTCAGCTAAAAAAAGGTCAAAGAGTAGGATATGGTGGAACATTTATAGCCCCAAGAGACATGACTGTCTCTACTTACGACTTAGGTTATGGTGATGGTTGGATGAGAAGTAACTCTTTTGAGCCATTTGTTACAGCTGAGGGCTTACCTCTGCTTGGTCGTGTCTCTATGGATTATGTTATTTTAGAATCAACTAAAGATGAAGTCTGTATATTTAATGATGCTTTAAGTGCAGGAAAACAGTTAGGTACTATCTCTTATGAGATAATAACACAGTTACATGGAGATATAAAACGGGTTATTATTTAAACCATGCTCCATCTACATTGGCTTTTGCTAGTTCTTCTATCTCTGTGTCTTTAGAGATAACGCCTAAAATCTGTGCATCAAACAGGTAATTTTGGGCAATAGGCATAAGCTCTTTTGCCAAAGATTTAGAAGCTTTTATATATTTTGCCCCAAACATATTGGCAAAAATTGCCTCTTTAATATCTGATACATTTACCATATATACTAGAGAGTTGGCTTGACAATACTTCATAAACTCTATATTAAACACTTCAATTTTTAGTATAGAATTTGCAGGAGTTTTCTTAATATCTTCTTCATTCTCAACCACATAAAACGGTGCAGCATCAATCCAAGGGTGTCCAAATATTTTCATTTACTACTTTAACCTTTTAGCTTTTTCTACACACTCAGTTGAGCAATAAGCTTTTCTATGGTAAATAAGAGCATCATCTTCTGTCATATAAGTTCCACAAGTAGCACACTCAGAGGTTGCCTCTAGTTCACCGAACTCATGCTCTGATTTTTTTGATTTAGGTTTATCTATAAATGGAATGTTCCCACCCATTAGCCTATAAATAAATCCTGCTATTACAGCAAAGATTATTAACTTTAATATCATGCTAATCCTTTAATGTATAGATAGTTTCTCTGATTTTTCTCAATTATATCATAATCCAATGAGGAGTCAACAGCTTCTATTTCATTAAAAACTTGTTCTCCCTTATAGAAAAGATATTTTGTATCTTTTGATTGTAGATGATTTGTAAGGTTCAGTAACATCTTGGTATCAGTCACAGCACGAGAGCTGATGAGTCCAAAAGGTTCAGAACTATAATCTTCCACACGTATTTTTGCTACTTCTACATTAGAGAGTTCTAGCTCCATCGCCACATACTTTAAAAAAGAGGCTCGTTTTTGTCGTGGTTCACAAAGTACTGTTCTAATATCAGGGTAAGCAATCGCTAAAATCATACCTGGAAAACCTGCCCCTGTTCCTACATCTAAAATAGAAGTTGGTTTTTCTATAAACGTTGTAGGAAAGAGAGAATCATCTATGTTCTTTTCTACCTCAAAAGGAGTTTTCGCTCCCGTTAAATTATGAATTTTATTCCACTCTAACAACAACTCTGTAAATTTTTTTAATTTTTTTTCCATACTATAATAAATGTCCCATCTGCTCTTTCTTAACTTTTAAATAACCTTCATTATAACTATTTGGCTTCATCTTAATCGGTATACGCTTGGTTATATCTATATTTTTCAGTGAATCTATTTTACTAGGATTATTAGTCAAAAGTTGAATCTTTTTAATATTAAAATAGTCTAAAATATACTCTACTATTTCATAAGTTCTCTCATCTGCTTTAAAACCTAGCTGATGGTTTGCTTCTACAGTATCATAGCCTTTATCTTGCAGGGCATAAGCATTTACTTTTCCTAAGAGTCCAATGTTTCGTCCCTCTTGACGATGATAGATTATCATACCACCCTGTGAGGCAATAAGCTCTTGTGAAAAAGCCAACTGCTCTCCACAGTCACACTTTACAGAACCCAAAGCATCACCTGTTAAACACTCTGAATGTACTCTAACAATGGGGTTATCACTTAAATCATCAGTAAAAATAGCCAGATGTTCTTTCTCACCCTCTTTAAAAGCTTGAATGTTAAATGTACCATATTGGGTTGGGAGTTTTGCAACTTTAGAAATATCAATTTGTCTCATGGGCAAAATTATATCAGTTTATGATAAAATTCAGCAAATTAAAATAAGGGAAAATTATGTTTACCAGATTTAGACGAAAAAGACT
>JALUKQ010000169.1 GCA_027056485.1 Campylobacteraceae bacterium
TTTTATATGTGAACAATGTTAACATATGGTGGCTTAAAGGTAAATGGTGATTATGTTTTTATTCGTTCCCAACCTAAGGTTGGGAATGCCTATGAATAGCATAAACAAAATCAACTCAATAATCTAAAAACCTCATCTGTATTTCCAACTTGAAGTTGGGAACAAATACATACATATGAGTATTAAAATCTACCAAAAACGCTCAATCTCAACTTTTCCACCAACTCCATTATAATCTCTTGCACTACTATAAAGCCAGTGAGTATCTTCTGCTACATAGCCTCTTTTTACAGGATTATGATGAATGTATTTAATTGTATCTATAATCATCTTATCATTTTGCATCAAAATAGGTTGAAAGCCCTCTTGCCATACTTGGTACGTTGTTTTTGATTTATGAGCTCGTTTATAAAATTTAAATTGGTCAAGTATAGTATGTATATTTTGTTCTTTTAAAAGGTTAAGTATTTGCCTTGCAGTATGTCGTTTAAAATGTTTCATAGTTTTTGAAAGGTCATCACTTTGAACTATCATATGCAGGTGATTTTCAAGAATAACATAGGCATATATTTTTAGATTATCATTTTTATTTAAATAATTTAGACTGTCAAATATAATTTTAGTACTCTCTTGTCGTGTAAAAATTGGTAACCAATTGAGAATCGTGCATGTTACAAAATGAGGGTGTGTTGGTTCATATATGGTATATCTACTTCTTCCCATTTTTAGCTCTTTTTGTTTATTATAGCTTTCTTTGGGATTTTTCTTTAGATATATTTCATATTGTCATGTTTTTTACTGTTTAGGTGAAATGACTGCCATCTCATCTGTATTCCCAACCTCAGGTTGGGAACAAAAAAACTTTATTTACTTTTAAAAGCCTAAAATCGGCTGTGGTAACATATTTTTTTGCTACGATTTGTTATACTGATTTGATATGAATATGTTTTATTTTATAAATAAATTCAGATTTATTGATATACTTCATAGCTCTATCCCAGAGAGGATTTGTTCTATTGTTAAGGTCTTTTGCAAGAGCTTTTATCTCTGGTGGTGTATCATCACGAAAATAGTTTTTATTGTTTCGGTTTTTATCGTAACTTACACCTGTTATCTTGAATTCCACTCCTTTCACACCCTTTGACTTTTGTTGTTCAATATCTTTATGTGCAGTTTCCCACGTTATAGCTCGTAGCATTAAATAGTATTTGAGTTCATCAAACTTTCCATTAATAGTGTATTTTTCTTTTATACAAAACACCTTTGACAAATCGAAAATGTAACTTATCTGAGGACATCTCATAAAGTCTAGAATCAACAACATCGACCCAATTTCCTTTGGCTTGTATAAGATATTTTTTTGTAAAAAGAACAGCAAAGGATTCTTCAGTCTTGGAATAACTACGATATTTATTAAGTAATTTTTCATCCATAAATTGAAATATTCCTCTATGTTTATGTGTTGTATAACTATTTATTAGAAGGCAGTATATATTCTTCAACCTTAAATGTCTACCTAATTACAAAAAATATGATAATTTAACATATTTACCTCGTTCCCAACGTCCTCATTGGTAATGCCTATTAGAATTTAATTTACAAAAAAACTTCATTCTAATCATCGCTCACATTAGCTATAATATTCCCATGAAAAAAAATGACTACCACCACGGCAACCTCAAAGAGGAGTTTTTAAACATAGCATTTGAGTTTATACACAAAGAAGATGTGGATAAACTGACCCTGAAAGTACTCTCCGATGCTACAGGAACATCGCGTTCAGCTATCTATAGACACTTTAGCTCAAAAGATGCCTTGATGGAAGAGATAATACGCCAAGGGTTTGAAGAGTTTGATAGTATTACTTCACCCATTTTAAGAGACCAAGAGACCCCTTTAGTTGATAGATTCTATAACACTTCTAAAGTTTATATAGAGTGGGCAAAAGAGAATCCTAACCTTTACAGACTTCTTTTTGGACGTAAATATGCTTATATTCGTGAAGAGATATTGAGCATTAAAGAGGAGACTTGTGATGCCTTTGGTGCATTGAAATGTGCTGTAGATGAGGGGCAAGAAAAAGGGATTTTAAAAAAAGATGACAGTTTGAAACAGAGCGTGGTTATTTGGGCTTCGTTGCATGGATTAGCTTCTTTGATTATTGATGGCTTTATGGATGTAGCAGAGCTAAGTGATGAGCTGGTTGATGATATGTTTAGAAGTTTGTTGGCAGGGTGTGTGAGTAATAAGGTGAAGATAATCTCTACCATTCCGTTTGTTCGTGGAGTGTTGGAGCCTAAGGGTTGATAGGTCAAAGAGAAGAGAAATCTTCTCTTTGAGGAGTATTAAGAAAGAACTTTCTTAACAGCCTTACCAATCTCAGCAGGGCTTACTACAACTTCAACACCAACAGCTGAAAGTGCATCCATTTTCTCTTTTGCAGTTCCTGCAGAACCAGAGATAATAGCACCTGCGTGACCCATTCTTTTACCTGGAGGTGCAGATTGACCAGCAATAAATGCTACAACTGGTTTAGTTACATTCTCTTGAATGAACTTAGCAGCTTGAATCTCCAAGTCACCACCAATCTCACCAATCATTACAATTGCTTCTGTCTCTGGGTCATCTTGGAACATTTGAAGCAGTTGCTTATAGCTAAGACCAATAATTGGGTCTCCACCAATACCAACAGCAGTTGTAATTCCGTAACCTTCATTAACAACTTGGTTTGCACCCTCATAAGTAAGTGTACCAGACTTAGAGATAAGCCCAACATTTCCTTTTTTGAAGATAGCACCAGGCATAATACCAATTTTACACTCATCAGCAGTAATAACACCTGGACAGTTTGGTCCAATTGTCATCATACCATTTTTAGTAGCACACGCTTTAGCAGCTTGCATATCTCTAACAGGAGCACCTTCTGTAATAATTACAGCGAGTTCAATCCCTGCTGAAGCTGCTTCCATTACAGCGTCACCAACAAATGCAGGTGGAACGAAAACCATAGATACAGTAGCACCAGTTGCTGCTACAGCCTCTTTAACTGTGTTAAATACAGGTTTTCCTAAGTGTGTTTGACCACCTTTACCTGGAGTTACACCACCTACAATATCTGTTCCATAAGCCATACACTGCTCAGCGTGGAAAGTACCCTCACCACCTGTGAAACCTTGAACAATTACTTTTGTATCTTTGTTAACTAAAATACTCATTATTTCTCTCCTTTTGCTGCTGCTACTGCTTTTGCTGCACCATCACCAAGGTCAGTCGCTGCAATAACATTGTCAATATTTGCATTTTTAAGAATCTCTGCTGCCTCTGGTGCATTAGTTCCATCAAGTCTTACAATAACAGGTACATTTACATCTACCATTTTAGTCGCTTCTAAAATACCATTTGCAATTCTGTCACATCTTACGATTCCACCAAAGATATTTACAAAGATAGCTTTTACATTTGGATTTTTAAGAATAATCTCAAACCCTTTAGCAACGGTTTCAGCATTTGCTGTACCACCCACATCAAGGAAGTTTGCAGGAGTTCCACCCATGTAATTAATAGTATCCATTGTACCCATCGCAAGACCAGCACCATTTACCATACAGCCAATCTCTCCATCAAGAGCGATGTAAGAAAGACCATACTGAGAAGCTTCTCTCTCATCTGGATCTTCTTCTGTAATATCTCTCATTGCTTCAATGTCTGGGTGTCTACCAAGAGCTGAGTCATCGAATCCCATTTTTCCGTCAAGTGCTATGAAGTCACCAGCACCAGTTTTAATAAGTGGGTTAATCTCAATCATCTCTGCATCATTTTCCATATATAATGTATAGAGTTTTTGTGCAAATTGAATCATTTTTTTCTGTTCAGCTTTGTCTGTGATACCTAGACCAAATACAAGTTCTCTACCATGGTAACCTTGGAAACCAAATGCTGGATCAATTGCAATTTTAATGATTTTTTCTGGTGTCTCTTCAGCAACAGTTTCAATATCCATTCCACCTTCTGTTGAAGCCATGATAATTGGCATCTCAGCAGCTCTATCAAGTACAACTGAAAGGTAAAGCTCATCTTTGATATCTGCACCCTCTTCAATATAAACTTTTTGAACAAGCTTACCTTCTGGTCCTGTTTGGTGAGTAACAAGAGTCATTCCCAAAATCTCTTGAGCAAGTTCTTTTACCTCTTCAAGTGATTTAGCCAGTTTTACACCACCACCAAGTCCTCTACCACCTGCGTGTATTTGAGCTTTAACAACCCAGATGTTCCCACCTAACTCTTTTGCATTTGCAACAGCTTCGTCAGGTGTATTTGCGATAATACCTCTAGGTGTTGGTACACCATATTTAGCGAAAACCTGTTTCGCTTGATATTCATGAATATTCAATGTGGACTCCTTCTATTTTTAAAGTTGAGAATATTATACGCTTATGGAGAATAATCTTAATTTAATAGCAATATAATTAAGAGTGATTTTGTATGATTGTTGATAATCTACACATCTTATAGTTTTTCATTTATTATCTGGTATTAATGTGTTGAAATATGGGAAGAAAAGTAACAAGTATGAATTAGGGGAGGGGATATTTGTCTATTTTGTTATTAAAAAAATAGACAAATTTAAACTGTTTTATTCTTGTTATTGAAAATAATTAATAAACTTTCATAACAGAGATATTGATTTTATCAAGAGCTGGCTCTTTATTGAAAAATAGTTTTATATATATTTTTTTTATAATAGTTTTCATCTGTTTTATATTCTCCATGATTTATATATCTTTATATAATATATTAACTTATTTTTTTTATATTGTCAATATCTTTTTAAAATTTAAGAAATAAAATTAAAAAAATAAGAGAGTTTTATATTAAACTCTCTATACTCTCTATACTCTCTTTTAACTCTTGGTAGCCAACTCCACCATCTGGAAATGTAGACTCGGTTACACCATTTTTTATAAGAAGAGTATAAGGTAAATTCCCTCTCCATTCATAAGTATTTGCTAAAAATCTAAGTATATCTTTAGCATCGTCACCTTCAATAACAGGATAGTTTATATTATGTTGACGTAAGATATTTGAAGCAACTGATGGAGACATTCTCTCTTGGGCTTGAATACCAATGACTTCTATACGACTTGAAAATTCATTTTTTACTCTATTTATAATAGGCATCTCTTCAATACAATATTCACAATCTTTTCCAAAGATTTGAAAAATTATAATTTTCCCCCTATATTGAGGAAAGTCAAAACCAACATTTCCATTTTCAACTATAGTAATAGAATCTCCTTGAATAGTTGGTAGTTGATGGGCTATTCCACTAATGGAAGGAGAGGAAGTAGTTGTTTGTATTGTTGATGAGCTGTTTGATGTACTATTAATATGTGTAGATTGTTTTTGCATACACGCAGTAGAGAGTAACATATGAGTGAGTAATATAGAAGGAAGAAGTAATTTTTTTTTCATATTCATAACCTTTAGAAATTTGGTTTATTTTAGCAGAATTTTCTAAACCAATAATAAAATGGATATGATGAGTATTGCTATTAAGGAGAATTAGAGATAGTAAAATGAAATGTGTAGAAAAATTTTAAAATTTAATAAAATTTTCTGTTTTTATAGTAAAAAAATAATAACTATATTTTAACTAAGGTATACTTTCAGAATTTATTTTCGAAGGATAAAGTATGAAATGGACACCAAGCTCGTGGAGAGATTTCCCTATTAAACAACAACCAACCTATGAAAACCAAGAAGCATTAAAAAGTGTTGAGGCTGAGCTTGGTTCATATCCACCACTTATTTTTGCTGGTGAGGCAAGAACACTAAAAGCAAAACTGGCAAAAGTTGGTCGTGGTGAGGCATTTTTACTTCAAGGTGGAGACTGTGCAGAGAGTTTTTCTGACTTTAATACACCAAATATTAAAAACTTTTTTAAACTTATGTTACAGATGAACATGGTTATGATGTATGCTACAGGTAAACCAGTAGTTAAAGTGGGACGAATAGCAGGACAGTTTGCAAAACCTAGAAGCTCTGACTTTGAAGAGATAGATGGTGTAAAATTACCATCATACCGTGGTGACATTATTAACGGTGTAGAGTTTACAAAAGAGGCAAGAGTTCCAAACCCTCAAAATATGATACGTGCATATAATCAAGCAGCTGCTACACAAAATCTTTTAAGAGCATTTTCAAGAGGTGGTTTAGCAGATTTAAATAAAGTTCATCAATGGAATTTAGAGTTTATTAAAGACCATGCTTTAGGTCAAAAATATACAGAGTTGAGTAAAAAGATAGACCGTTCTGTGAAGTTTATGGAGGCTTGTGGACTCTCAAGTAATCAAGTACCTCAGTTACATCAGACAACCATGTTTACCTCTCATGAAGCACTTCTTTTAAATTATGAAGAGGCGTTAACAAGAAAAGATACAGAAGAGGACAACAAGTTTTATGACTGTTCTGCACATATGTTATGGATAGGAGATAGAACCAGAGAGTTAACTGAAGCACATATTGAGTACTTTAGAGGCATTGCTAACC
>JALUKQ010000170.1 GCA_027056485.1 Campylobacteraceae bacterium
GTTATGGACCTAAACTCATAAAACGAAAAGATAAAAAGCTAAAACGAAACTTCAAAGTAGCCCTTTCAGGAAAATACACTACCAATGCGATGCTCTTTAGACTCTACTACCCCGAAGCACGACCTGTTTACATGGACTTTTTGGAGATTGAAGAGGCTGTAGTAAGTGGTAAGGTAGATGCAGGAGTACTTATTCATGAGTCTATTTTGGATTTTGATGAGAGTTTAGAGGTTGAAAAAGAGATATGGGATATTTGGGTAGAACTAGCAGGTGAGAGGTTACCTCTTCCTCTTGGTGGTATGGCGATTCGTCGTTCACTTCCACTTAATCGTGCTATTGATATTGAAAATATACTTATAGATGGGGTCAAAGTTGCCAATGAGAAAAAAGAGGAGTTGTGTAAACGCCTTGAAGAGGAGAAATTAGTAAGAATCTCTGATGAGATGTTAACAAAATATCTTGATATGTATGCTTCTGATGAGTCGGTTGAACTTAGTGAGTTGCAGTTAAAAGCACTAGATAAACTTTATGAACTTGGGTTTGAGAAGGGTATTTTTTCTGAGCCTGTTAAGACGGAGGATTATTTGATTCCTCAGGAGTATGAGGCTTTACGGAATAGTTAATGGCATATTTAAAAACCATAGATTTTTCAAAATTTTCAAGTATTAAAGTGGGAACGCCTATCGAGGTGTTGATGTTGGAGCGTGGAGATGAGATTCCTAACGATAGGCTGATTATTGGTCATGCAAACAATCTTTTGGTCTCTCCAACTCCTCCACCTTTGATGATGCTCTCTAAAGATTTCTCTTTTATAGAGTTAGAAGATAATATTTTAACAGTTGGTTGTGCAACTCCTACAGGAAAGCTACTCTCCTTTGCTAAAAAAAATAACCTTGCAGGGTTTGAATTTGTCTCTAAATTACCAGGTTCTATTGGTGGAATGTTGGCAATGAATGCAGGTGTGAAGAGTTATGAGATATTTAATATAGTTGATACTATTAAAATAGATGGCATATGGGTAGATAAAAAAGAGATAGAGTATGGTTATAGGTTTGCTAACCTAAATGGAGTAGCTACAGAGGCTCAATTTGTAGTTAAAAAAGGTTTTAACAGAGAGTTACTTGATGAGTTAGTTAAGTTACGTTCAAATCAACCTAAAACTCCAAGTGCTGGTTCTACATTTAAAAATCCAGAAGGAGACTATGCAGGACGATTAATTGAAGGGGTTGGTCTTAAAGGTGTTTCAAAAGGTGACATGCAGTGGTCCGAAGTTCATGCAAACTTTTTAGTAAACCATGGTGGAGGAACTTTTGGCGATGCGAAGTACCTTATAGATTTAGCTAAAGAAAAAATTTTTGAGAAGTTTGGAATTGAGCTAAAAGAGGAAGTACAACTTTTATAAATAAGTAAAAAGTATAGACTCTTTAATAACTTTTTTTCCATACTCTGTATGTATATAATCTAACTTATAATCTTTAACAGCTTCAATAAAATTTCTAGAAGATTGTAAAATATTTATAATATTTTCATTGTCTGAAGGCTTAGGTATCTTATTAATACTTTTTGGATAGTTTTTACGATTGGTTAACGCATTATAGAACTTTATTTTTAAAAGATGGTAGGCTATTTCAGCTTTAAATTTTTCTTTTGTACTGCTTTTTAAAGCACTTTCATAAGCTTTATAAGCTTTTTCTAGATTACATGTTGGAGGAATGGCATTGATATAAAGCTCATCATTATGAAAAAGTACTGAACTTTCAGGGAAGTTTCCAAAACAACTTTTATTGTAGAGACCATTTCCATAAAGGTAATAGTCTCTAGCCGTGGTAAATTCATCTTCTATTCGCTCTTCTAATCTTGACATGGTTTCAGCAAATTTTCTTAGACTAGAGTGTTTTTTATAGACTCTTTTATTGTTGAGTTCAATACTTGTGCTAAAAGGATTATATTTATTATAAAGATTATTTCTTGGAGTTTGTCTTATGTATGAACGTGCTTTGGTAAAGTCATTTTTTTGCATATAAAGTATAGCTAATATCATTGCGATATCATTACGTCTTAAGGACTTCATATTAGCATTAAATACTCTCTTTTCAAAAAAAGAACGTTTCTCTTTCATTATATATTCTTTTAAAAGGTCTGCATCTTTAAAGTTTAATTCATTAAGAATCTTATCTCTTTTTATGCTACTATTTTGAGCAAAAAGTTTGTTAAATGCAAACTCTATACTGCTTTTATCATAGAGTGGTAGGAGTCTTAGTGCTGTAAGCCGTAAGATATACTCTTTTTGCTTTTTAGGCAGTCCTATAAGTAAAAGAGTCAGTTGTTTATGTAGATTATTTTGGTCTATTATAGATATGCTATTGAGTTGGTTTAGACTATTTATATAACTTAGTAGTTGTACATAGGGATGTTGTTCTTTACTAGCAAGGGTATATAGTTTCATAAGATCTTTATGTTGTAATCTTTTACTATCTAAGACTTCTAAATATAGTTTCGAGTAGTATGTAAAAAAAGATGGCTCTTTGATGGATTTTAGAATTTTAATAAAATCATTTTTATCTTTATACAAAATATTTTTATCTTGAGTGCTATAGGTATTATTATCTTTTATAGAGATATGAAAAAGTTGATATTGAAAATTTTGCATAAGTTTATAGTTGAGATAATAAAATTCATTTGAGCGAGGAGATAGTTTAGCAAGAGTGCTAAACTCTGATAGTAGTTTTTTTCTATTTGTACTATTTTTACTTTGGTTAATGTCAAGATTGACTATAAGTGGTTGTAGAAAGTCGTAGTAGTCACTATTTTGTTGCGAACTTGATGCTGATGAATGAGAAATAACTAAGGTTAAGAGTATAATCCATCGCATATTTAACCCCAATCTTGATTTCTACTACTGTATTTATGTTTGTCTTTCTTGTATGAGGTACCATTTTTCAGCTTTTGTAAACGATTGAGTAGAGTCATGTTTGCTTCACGAATATCATCGAGTTTAAATTCATATTGACACTCATTATAAAGTTTTTCTATATATTCTTTTAACTGGTGATGGTATTCTGAATCGAGTCTAATATCTTCAAAATCATCAAGTTTTTTCTTTAGTTCTTCAAACTTCTGTAAAAATTGCTCTTGTGTGGTATTTTCATCACGAAACATTTTAAAAAGATTTTTTGTAAGTTTTTCAAGAAAACCAATATAACGTTGACGTTGATATTTTTCTATCTGTTTAGGTGTGTATTTCATTATAGATATTATAGCGTAATAAAATTTTAAGGGGATATTTTAGAGAAGAGTTATACTTACCCAAAAGGATAAGTATATGTAAGATAACTTGTGATTAACAAGCAGCTTTTGCAGCAGCAAGTGCTTCTTCGTAGTTAGGCTCTTCAGTAATTTCTGGAACAGTTTGTTTATAAGAAATTTTTCCATCTTTACCAACAACAAAGATAACTCTAGCAGTTACACCAGCCAAAGGACCGTCAGCTAAAAGAACACCATAAGCGTTTGCAAAATCTTTGTTTCTGAAGTCTGAACATACTTTAATATTTTCGATTCCAGCAGCTCCACACCATCTAGCAGCAGCAAATGGTAAATCCATAGATACTGTCATTACTTCTACACCGTCTAAAGACGCTGCTTCTGTGTTAAATCTTCTAGTTTCTGCATCACATACACCTGTATCTAATGATGGTACTGCGATTACTAGTTGAACTTTACCTTCTCCACCAACTTGCTCATCTTGAAGCATTGGGTTACAGTTTACTACTGTTACTACTGGTGCTGTGTCACCTACGTTTAATTCTGTACCTGCTAGGTTACATACGATATCGTTTTTAAATGTTACTGTTGCCATTTTAATTCCTTATATTGTGTTTTATGTTGAGATTATAGTTTAAATAGGATAAATTTACTCTTAATTGGAATTTTTTTTAAAAATAAGGCGAAATTTGTAGGGATACTTCTCGTTTTGTATGATTTTAATCATAAAAATGATAATATACATTATAACAATAAAATACATTTTTTAATATAAATAAATATAAAATAACTGAATAGAATATAAAGGTCTACAACATGAATAAAAAAATTGCTATCATATCCAATGTGTCTTGGAACTTATATAACTTTAGACTTTCACTGATGGTAGCCATGCGAAATGCAGGTTACGATGTCATTGCCATAGCTCCATATGATGAGTATAGTCAAAAAATTATAGATGCAGGTTTTGAGTTTCACTCTATAAAATTAAATTCTCAAGGAATAAATCCTTTTCAAGATATACAAACAACGATGGAGTTTTATAAACTTTTTAAAGAACTATCTCCTGATTTTATATGTAATTATACTATAAAACCTAATATTTATGCCTCATTGGTTGCTAGAGTATTAGATATTAAAATGATTAATAACATAGCAGGGCTAGGAACACTCTTTATAAAACAAGGATTTGTTACTAGTATAGCAAAATTTTTATATAAAGCATCACAAGCAAAAGCAGATAGAGTTTTTTTTCAAAATAGAGATGATTTTAAACTTTTTACAGATGCAGGATTAGTAAATAGATTGAATTGTGATGTATTGCCAGGATCTGGAGTTGATACCAACCGTTTTAAACCACAAGAAAAATCTCAAAGTGAAGTTATTCGTTTTTTACATGTTTCTAGAATGATTTGGGAAAAAGGGATTGGAGAGTATGTAGATGCTGCACGTATTATAAAAGCAAAATATTCAAATGTAGAATTTTGTCTATTAGGTTTTTTAGATGTTGCAAACCCTGGTGCTATTTCACGAGAACAGATGGATGCATGGGTAGAAGAGGGTGTTGTAAACTATTTAGGGGTTAGTGATGAAGTCGATAAAATTATTGCTACAGCTGATTGTGTTGTCCTTCCTTCTTACTATAGAGAAGGTACACCAAAAACACTATTGGAGAGTGCTAGTTCTGCTAAGCCAATTATCACTACAGACAATGTTGGTTGTAGAGATGTTGTTGATCATGGTATAAATGGGTACTTATGTGAACCTCGTTCTGTAGAAGATTTAGCCAATAAAATTGAGATGTTTTTGGCATTAAGTAGCGAGGAGAGAGTTAAAATGGGTATAAATAGTAGAAGAAAAATTAAAAATGAATTTGATGAAAAAATTGTTATTGGGAAATATTTGGAAGTTTTAGGAAGTTATTCCAAAGAACCTATAGTTGCATCTTCAATGATGTCCTAAGATTTTATAAATAGAGTAAAAGTTATTTTACTCTAAATATAGTTCTTAAGTTACATGCCTCTTTTACCAAGTACTACTTCAATTGTTTTATAGATAACTTTTATCTCCTGCCATAATGACCAATTGTTAATGTACTCCATATCAAATTTAAGTTTTTCTTTTGCATCTTCAACATTACGACCATAAGGGTAACATACTTGAGCTAAACCAGTAATTCCAGGAGCTACTAAGTGTCTATTATGATAATTTGGAATTATGTTTTCATAATCTTTTACTAGTATATCCCATTCTGCTCTAGGCCCTACAAGGTGCATCTCTCCTTTTATTATATTTAGTAATTGAGGGAGTTCATCAATTCGCATTTTTCTCATGGTATTACCATATGCAAAGATTCTAGAATCATTCTCCTGTGTATAAGGGTTAAATTGACTATCTTCATGCATACTTCTAAATTTATAACAAGTAAAGGGTTTTCCATTTAAGCCAATACGTGATTGTTTAAAAAATATTGTACCAGGAGACTCTTTTTTTATACGATATGTGGTATAGAGTGCTATAGGAAAAGAAACCAATAAAAGAGAACCACCTACAATAACATCAACCATTCTTTTTTGAAAGTATTGAAATTTAGTATAACCTTTTAGTTGTTTGTTCTTGTTTATGGTTTTCTTCATTGCAAGCTCATTTTTTTTAAATATTTTAATATTATGATTATATTTTTGAATAGACAATATCATAGATATGCTCCTATACGTTGATTTTATTTCCTGATAAGTAAGTATAGCAAATGTTAAATTAAAATAAATTTAAACAGAAAAAAACAAATTAATTTTTTTTGAAATTAGTAAAATATATTAAGATGTCTTGGCTTGAATGTGTTTATATGTTATATAAAGTTAAAAATAGAGAGTATATAAAAGATTTGTTAATAAAAGTTGTGAAAAAAGAAGAAGAAAAGGGGGAAAATATGAAATAAAGAGTTGAGGAGTAAAAACTCCTCGATAAACTTACTGCTTACGCAGAAAGTGCAGATTTAGAAGCGTCTGCAACTTTTGTAAATGCTTCAGGAGCATTCATAGCCATATCAGCTAAAATTTTTCTATCAAGTTCAATGTTTGCAACTTTAAGACCATGCATGAATGTTGAGTAATTCATACCATTTAATCTAGCAGCAGCATTAATTCTAACAATCCAAAGTCTTCTGAAGTCTCTTTTTTTCTGTCTTCTGTCTCTATAAGCATATACTAATGAACGTTCTAATTGCTCTTTAGCTTTTCTAAAGTGTTTTCTTCTACCAGAGTAGAATCCTCTAGCTTGTTTTA
>JALUKQ010000171.1 GCA_027056485.1 Campylobacteraceae bacterium
GTTGAGCACTACTAATAGGTGTTTTTGAACGTGCTTCAAAACCATCTGTTAGGGTTGTTAACTCGTTAATGGTTGTAGGTATGGTTACCCAAGTTTCACCTTCCATATCTAAAACGGTTCCATCAATAGTATATTTCATAGATATTGAGTTACCACCAGATGCTTGAAGTTGACCACCATAGTTATCACTCTCTAGTCGTATTTCTAAATCATCTGAAGAGTTTGACTTGGCATAGATACTTTTTGTTATTTTAAAATACTCATCAAATATTAATGCACGATTTATCTCAATTGCATTAAAGGTATTGGTATTGGTCTGATAGGAAAGAGACTCTACTTCAGCTTGGTTAAACCCAACAACAGAAGCAACTTCAACTTTTCCGTTTAGCGTGATGCTATTGCCATTCAATAGTGTTGAAAGTAGTGTCATCCCTAAAAATATATGTTTTTTTATGAGTTGACCTTTATATAAAATAAAATTTAAGCAGATAAATATTCTTATCTGCTTGAATAATTAGTTGGCTACAATAGCTACGTTAATAACACCAGTATAGGTACCTGCTGCTTGAGAGGTAGTTACATCAGTTGTTACACATTTTAGTTTTCCTACAACATTGCTTGTGGCATCTGTTGCTGCACCATTTGTTAAATCAAAAGCTGTCCCAGCAGTAATAGCGTTATACGTTCCTGATACTCCTTGGTCGTATGAACAAGTAGGAGTGATTTCCCCCGTACCACCATTTGACATTTTTCCTATAGATGTCAAGTTCATAGTTACAGCTGTACTCTCATTGTTGGTAATTAAGTTTACATTTTCATCAATAAGTGTTTGCTCAGTAGTTGTTAATGCAAGAGCAACAGTGTCAGCATTAAATGCTGTAAAAGTAGCATCACCAGCATTACCTAAAACAGCTGCATCTGCACCAAGTGTAACATTTGCTGTTGTTGGAATGGTTGCATTTAGTGTAATTGTATTAGCATTTATTGCAGTTGTTGAGAAAGCAGTAACAACTGCTAAAGATAATAGTTTTTTCAATTATGATTCCTTAAAAAAAAAGAGATAATGTGCTATGATAATCATGCACTTTATGTCAAGTATAGGTGTAGCAAACTTCTCGCTTAAAATTAGTTTGCAAAGCGTAACTTACCCTTCTTTCTAAAGGAAAGAGGGGTTCTTCTCTGTGAAGATTTGTTTTTCACAAAAAAAATTATAATAAAAAAATAATTTCTTTAAGATTAAAACTACTTTATTAGTTTTAATAATTAAAAAAAAATTAATAAAGAAATTTTTTTAAATGATATTATATTATTTATTATGTTTTTATATTTATAAGTATGTTTATTTATTCTTTGTATGGAAGCATCGATATTTTTATATCTTCATAGAGCTTTTTCATCCAAGGATGTTTGTTTGTTTTGATTTTAACATCGGTAAGTCTAAAGTCGATAGGAGATAAGATAACTTTTATATTTTCTATACCTACTTTTTGGGCTAAAAAATATAACTCTTCTATATTGTCATCTCCAATAGGTACACACCCTATAGTTCTATCACTTCCATGTATCATGATATCCCCACCTAAATTATCTCGTCCCTCTTTTTTTGCCATTTTTTTATCAAATGAATTGGGGTAATTAACTCTCATGGAGAGATGAAATTTACTATTTGGATTTAAATAAGCGATACCATATATACCCTCTGGAATCTGTCGGTCACCTTCCTTAAATTTAGGTCCTAGCTTACCTGAAAATGCAGTAAAGGGGTAGGTTCTAATATGTACTTGTTTACCATTTAATTCTCCCCAAACTTCTAATAATTGTTCATTCTTTAATCCAATAATAGTTAGTTTTTTAGGGTATATAATAAAATTGCTATCTGCAAGAAAATGCTTGAGTCGTTGTTTAGAAGATAATATTGGAGCTTGTTTACATTTTGGACATTTAGGGCAAGGTTTTTGAATAGAGGTCTTTATAGGAGGTTTTTCTTTGCATGGAATAGCCTGAACCTCTTGTTCAATAAAGCATTTTTTATAATAAGGGTACCAAATATTTTTTCCAAAAACATAGAAAGCAAGTGCTAAAAATAAGAGAAGGGTACTAAAGAGTAAAAAATGTAATAAAAAGTTTTTCATGCTGTTATTTTAACATAAAAAAACCGTAGATTCGATTTTATCGAATAATAATTTTAAATAGTTTATAAGGTCGGTAACCCGACCCTATAAATTTTTAACAAGAGTAAGTAGAGATGTACTCAAATGCAGTTGGTCTTCCTTCAACAGGAATAACATGTCTGTCAAACATATAATCAACATACTCTTGAACATATTCAGGACTCATAATAGGTGCTAAGAAGTCATGATCTTTTTCAAGTCCTTCTAGTGCATCTCTAAATGAGTTTGGAAGTTCAGGGATTCCTCTCTCTGCTATTTCTTCTCTACTAAGCTCAAATAAATCTTCGTTAAATGGTCCAACCAAGTCGTATCCACCATTTTTAATTCCATCAAGACCAGCAATCATAAGAACAGCAAATGCAAGGTAAGGACAAGCTACTGAATCTGGGAAACGAGTCTCAATTCTAGTTGCTGGAGCACCTGCACCATAAGGAATTCTACATGCAGCTGAACGGTTCTGGCTAGAGTAAGTTAAGATTCTTGGAGCTTCAAAACCTGGAAGTAGTCTCTTAAATGAGTTGGTACTTGGGTTAGTAAATGAAGCAACGGCTTCTTTGTGTCTAAAGATACCAGAAAGGTAGTCAAGTGCTGTTTTAGAAAGGTTTGCGTAAGCTCCCTCATCATAGAATAGGTTAGTACCATCTTTCCATAGAGATTGGTGAACATGCATACCATTACCGTTGTCATTATAGATTGGCTTTGGCATAAATGTAGCTGTTTTACCGTTAAGGTGTGCAACCATTTTAACAACATATTTGTATTTTTGAACGTTATCAGCAGCTGTAATAATGTCAGAGTATACAATACCAATCTCATGTTGACCTTGTGCAACTTCGTGGTGACCTAGAACTACTTCTAATCCAACATCTTCAAGAACTTGCATCATCTCTGCTCTTAAGTCAACAGCAGGGTCAGTTGGTTGTACTGGGAAGTATCCACCTTTAATTCTTGGTCTATGACCCATGTTCCCCATCTCACCGTAGTCTGCATTGTCAGCCCAGTGACCTTCGTCTGTCTCTACTTTGAATGATTGGTGGTTGTCATTGTCAACAATTTTAACATCATCAAAGATAAAGAACTCATTTTCTGGACCAAAGTAAGCTGCATCTGCAATACCTGCATCGTCAAGAGCTTTAAGTGCCTTTTTAGCAATAGATCTTGGACATTTAGCATAAAGCTCATTTTTATAGATATCATAAACATCACAAATAACAATCACTGTACTGTCAGCAGTAAATGGGTCAAGGAATGCAGAACCAACATCTGGCTTAAGTAGCATATCAGACTCATTAATTGGTTGCCAAGCTTCAATAGATGAACCATCAAATGGAAGACCACCATCAAGTTGACCTTCTGTTACAGCACTCATTCTGTATGAAATATGATGCCAAGCACCTTTTACATCTGTAAATCTAAAATCTACAAACTCTACTTCATTATCTTCACAGAATTTAAAAAATCCTTTTACGTCATTGTCTTCTACAAATTTACCCATTGGTAATCTCCTAAAATTTTAAAGTTGCATTGATTGTATCGCAAATTTTTTTAAATAGGTAATGTTTCTTGGTTAAAAAGTAATCAATTGTTGTTGACGTTGTTCAAAAGTAACAGCTTTACTAAAACCTACTTTTTTAGCTAACTTTTTAACTTCATTATATTTGAAGCCTACTTGACCAATGGCATGAGCATCTGAAGAGAAGGTAATAGGGATATCAAGTTCATAGACAACTTCAAGTAGTGATTGGGATGGGTAGACCTCTTTACATGGTTTTCTCAGCCCTGCAGAGTTTAGTTCTATAACCATATTTGATTTTTTAATAGCTTTGAGAGCAGAGGTTGCAATAAGTCTGATATCGCGTTTAGGCATGAAGTTAAAAATTTTAATAAGGTCTAAGTGACCAACAATATCAAATGTACCCATTTTTGCCATGGCTTCAACATTATTAAAATACTCTTGCCAAATCTCATCAATGTTTTTTGTTTTATACTCAGCTATGTAGTCTGGATGATCAAATCCCCATTCACCTAAAAAGTGTATGGAACCGATAAGGTAGTCAACATCTGCATGAAGGACTCTTTCATCCATATGACCCTTTAGGTAGTCTACTTCATAACCTAAAAGAATTTTAATATCTTTTTGATATTTCTCTTTGAGTGAAAGTACATCGTATGTATAATCGTTCATTTCATGAAATTTTAAACGATACTGTTCATCAAAGTCCATAGGAGCATGTTCTGAAAAGCCATAGATATCTATGCCTAATTCTATAGCACGTTTTATGTAGCTCTCCATAGAGCCTTTAGCGTGGTTACATCTAGTTGTGTGGTTGTGTAAATCTATTCTCATGTTTGGCATTTTATCATAAAATATAGATTTAATTAAAAGAGGAGAATTTCTTATGATATAATTATTCAATATTTAACATAAGGAAAAAAAATGAACGTAGAGTTTAATCCACAAACCATTCTAATAATTCTTGGAGGAATAGCCCTTGGTTGGGTACTTTCTTACTTGAAATCACTTTTGACTATTAGAAAACATAAAAAAGAGTTAAAAGAGTATCAAGACCATTTAGAGCGACAGATGAAAATTACTGATGCAGGTAATAAAACACTCATGGCAGATATGGAAGCACTTAAAAAAGAGAATGAAAACTTGAGAATTTCTGTAAAAACTTTAGGTCAAAAACCTGGACGTGCTGAATTAAGACAGTTTAATATTTATGATAATGCTTTAAGAAAAATGATGCTTCAAGCCCCAGGATTTTCATCGGCATGGGAGAGTGCACTGCAAGAGGCAGAGCGTGAATATGAAGAGAATGAAGCTGGGTTTAAAAATATTATAGGGAAAGTGTTTGGTTCAGGAAGTTCTACAAATGATAATGTTCAGACACATCAGATAGAACATAAGAATTAAGAAAATATAAAAAAGATGATGTTATCTTTCGATAACATCAAGATAGTTTAGATATGACTTTGGCTAGCAATTTTAAAATCATCAAACTCTCTAAGTTTGTTATTCACGATGAATTTTTTTAGTTTATTAGTATATTTCTCTCTTAGTTCGCAATAGTTAACTAAGTATTCTACTAGTTTAAGAGGATCATCTGTTATATCTCTTTGTTTTCTAAAACTTTTATAGGCACCTCTTCCAATAACCACAAAATAATCATCAATAGCATCACTAAGCGTTGCATATTTTTTTACATAGATGGCTTTTCCATTTCTAGTACCAAGTGCTTTGATACGTGGTTCATTTTTATTGTATGACCACATACCAAAAATATTGTTACCTTTTTTAAAGAATCTAGACTCACCCCATGCAGATTCAATAGCTGCTTGAGCTAAGATGATACTTACTGGATGTGTCTTAAGACGATTAACCAGTTTTTTATTATCTTCAGTTTTATAAGTTTTATATAGATTTTCTAAAAACTCTCTATCCTCTTTTAAAAGTTCCTCTTTAGGTGTTGACATCAATGAAAGAACTCTTTCTCTTTTTAATTTTAAATTTGCTTTAGAGATTAAAATAGCAGGAAGAATCATATGGAAAAATTTTTGTTTTTTTTCTGAAACTTGTAGTTTATTAAGAGAGATAGTATTGGTGTAGTTGATAGGTTCGATTTCTTTGGTTTTGAAGATTTTAATGTCATTGTAGTTGTTTATCTCTTTGTTTACAACACTAACCCTTTCCTCTTTGGTTATTGTCGGAGTCGATATTTGACTCTTTTTTGTTTTTTCAACCATGGGGATTTCATGTTCTGGTGCATTATAAGTTATCACTTCAGCATGATAATTTTTGATACCCTCAGACACTGTTTCAAGATATGCATTATCTAATGCAGATACAGTTAATGTTAAGGCTGTCAATATAGTTAAATGTTTTATCATAATTTAGTAATATCCTTTTTGAAAAAAATTTGGGAATTATATCTTGCTTTTCTTATAAACAAGTTAAAAGTATATTTTTTTAAAAAAAAATAAGATTCTAAAGTCCACAGTTTAATTGTTGAGAGAGATTTTAAATTCTTTAATAATTTTTGAATTACTATATTAGTTCTATTTATATTTATTATTTTTTAATTAATGAAGAAATTGATAAATTTAAATAGATTTTATAGAAAAATTAAAAATATTTACTTACATTATATATATAGTGTAAATTTACACAATTATTTAGGCATCTAAATAAGATGTTTATTGATTTATTATTTTTTATATGATAAATAAGAGTTTTTGATAGTAATTGTGTTTAAAATTGAAGAGGTTTGCTAGATAAAAGATGAATACAAAGGAAGAAACATGTATATTTATATTTTTTTGCTATACTTCCAAGTATAAATTTAACTATTAGGAGAGTGTTATGGCACTATTTGATGATGTAAAAGAAGTTGTTGTAGAACAATTAAATGTAAACCCAGATGAGGTTAAAGAAGAGTCTAAGTTTGTTGAAGATCTTGGTGCTGACAGCCTTGATGTTGTTGAACTAGTAATGGCACTTGAAGAGAAGTTTGATATTGAAATTCCTGATGAAGATGCTGAAAAAATTGCAACAGTTAATGATGCAATTAAATTTATTGAGAATATTCAAGCTTAATAATATGGATAGACCTTTAGGTCTATCCTTTAATTACTAAAATATATTTGAAGTTATTTAAAAATAGTTTGATATATATCTTAAAAATGCATAGGAGATAGAGTGAAAAGAGTAGTAGTTACTGGCTTAGGAATGATTAACAGCGTAGGGCAAGACAAAGAGAGTTCATTTGAAGCTATTTTAAATGGTGAATGTGGAATTAAAAAGATTGAACTTTTTGATGTTGAAAAATTTTCTGTAAAAATTGCAGGAGAGATTGTTGGTTTTGATGCTAGTAAAGTTATGGATGCTAAAGAGGTTAAAAAAGCTGACCGATTTATTCACTTAGGAATCAAAGCTACACAAGAAGCAATGGCTGATGCAGCTTTTGCAGAAGATATTGATATGGAACGTTTTGGTATTTCATCTGCTTCTGGTATTGGTGGGCTTCCAAATATTGAAAAAAATTCTGTTATTTGTGAGAACAGAGGACCACGTAGAATATCTCCTTTTTTCATTCCTTCATCATTAGTTAATATGTTGGGTGGTTTTATCTCTATTGAGCATGGGATTAAAGGACCAAATTTATCATGTGTAACAGCTTGTGCTGCAGGAACACATGCTATAGCTGAAGCTACTAAAACAATCATGCTTGATGGGGCTGATAGAATGTTAGTTGTGGGTGCAGAGTCTGCAATATGTGGAGCAGGTATTGGTGGTTTTGCTGCGATGAAAGCATTAAGTACAAATAATGATAATCCAAAAGAGGCATCTCGTCCATTTGATGCTGATAGAAATGGATTTGTTATGGGTGAAGGTGCTGCAGCTTTAATCTTAGAAGACTATGATTTAGCTCTTGCTCGTGGAGCAAAGATTTATGGTGAAGTAGTTGGATTTGGAGAGAGTGGTGATGCAAATCACATTACAACTCCAGTTGTTGATGGACCACTCCGTGCAATGAAAGCTGCAATGAGAATGGCAGGTGATGTTGAGATTGATTATATCAATGCACATGGTACATCAACACCAGCTAATGATAAAAATGAAACAGCAGCTGTAAAAGAGCTTTTTGGTGGTGCAGAGAATTGTCCTCCTGTGAGTTCAATTAAAGGTCAAATTGGTCACTGTTTAGGTGCAGCAGGTGCTATTGAGGCAGTAGTTTGTCTGATGGCAATGCGTGATGGTAAATTACCACCAACGATTAACTATACAACTCCAGATGAGAACTGTGATTTAGATTATGTAAGTACTGGTGTACGTGATGCCGAACTTAATATTGTCATGAGTAACTCTTTTGGTTTTGGTGGAACAAATGGAGTTGTAATCTTCAAAAAAGTATAAGGACGTTGTATGGCAACTTATTTAGAGTTTGAAAAAAAAATAGAACAGATTCAGCAAGATATTGATTCTGCTCGTGCAAAAAGTGATGATTTTGCTATTGAGACATTTGAAAAAGATTTAGAAAAAGAAGTTGAAAAAACTATGAAGTCATTAAGTGACTATCAGAAGTTACAACTTGCACGTCATCCTGATAGACCTTATGCTTTAGATTATATTCGTTTAATTATGAATGATGCTTATGAGATTCATGGAGATAGAGCATTTCGTGATGACCCAGCAATTTTATGTTATATGGGCTACATAGATGGTCAAAAGACCATGGTTATTGGTGAGCAAAAAGGGCGAGGAACCAAGCATAAGTTAAAAAGAAACTTTGGTATGCCAAATCCTGAGGGTTATAGAAAAGCACTTCGTGCTGTTAAACTTGCTGAAAAATTTAACATTCCTGTACTTATGCTTATAGACACTCCGGGTGCCTATCCTGGTTTGGGTGCAGAAGAGCGTGGACAGAGTGAAGCGATTGCAAAGAACCTTTTTGAGTTTACCAACGTAAAAGTGCCAATGATATCTATTGTTATTGGTGAAGGTGGATCAGGGGGTGCTTTAGCTATTGGTGTTGCTGATAAGTTAGCAATGATGCGTTATTCCGTTTTTGCTGTAATTTCACCTGAAGGTTGTGCTGCTATTTTATGGAATGATCCTAAAAAAGTTGAACAGGCAGCAAAAGCTCTAAAAATTACACCAAGTGATTTACATGAGCATGGTTTAGTAGATGATATTTTAGATGAACCCTTAATTGGAGCACATAGAGACAAGAAACTAGCAGCAGAAGTAGTAAAAAAGTATTTTCTTGAAAATGTTGCTGCTCTTAAAGAATTAACTATTGATGAGATGCTTAATCAGCGTTATGAACATTTAACTTCTGTGGGTGCATTTAGTGAGTAAAACCTCTCTTGGTTGGACTTTTTAGTCCAACCACCAAACTCTTAATTTTTTTCCTTTTATTTTCCCATTTTTTAAACCATTAAATGCTTTTTTAATAACTGACTTATCAATAGCCACATAAGAGTGTGTTGCATAAACATTAATTTTACCAATGTGTTTGTTCTCTATGCCTATATCTTTACAAAGTGTTCCTAAGATATCTCCTGCACGGACTTTTTTCTTTTTTCCCCCATCTATACAGAGTGTAGCCACTGAACCTTGCATATAGAAGTTTTTATTGGGTTTGAGGGTATCGATATTTTTATTTTCTAAATTTGGCTTAATTTCGTATAATTTACTTAATCCATACTCATCACAGAGACTAACTGCTAAACCACTCTTATCGGCTCTTCCTGTTCGACCTATACGGTGTGTATAATCTTCTGTTTTCATAGGAGTGTCATAATTTATTACTATATCAATGGCTTCTATGTCTAAACCTCTTGCTGCCAAATCCGTAGCAACCAAAACAGGAAGTGAACCGTTAGCAAATTGAAGCAACATCTCTTGGCGTTCATACTGTTCAAGGTCGCCATTAAGCGTTGCTACATCAAAACCTTTTTCATGTAACATATCACTCACTTCTGTTGTTTTTACTTTAGTATTACAAAATACCAAAGCCAAAGAGGGCTGATAGTGTTGAAGCGTTGCAAGTAGGGCTTTGTCTTTATCTGTAACTTTATAAACATGCTCCTCTATGGCTACGGCTTTCTCTTTACTTTCTACTTTTATCTCTACTGGGTTTTTCAAAATGACTTTAGTTAGTTTGTCAATGTTTTCAGGATAGGTAGCCGAAAAAAGCAGACTCTGTCTCTGTTTAGGTAAGTTGGAGACTATTTTTAAAATGTCATCAGCAAAACCCATGTCAAGCATTCGGTCAGCTTCATCAAGTATGAGTGTTTTTATTTGACCCAAATGTATGGTCTCGCGTGAAAAATGGTCAAGAAGTCGCCCAGGGGTTCCCACCAAAATATCAGCTCCTTTTTCTAAAGAGGCAACCTGTTTAGTAAGTGAAGTTCCTCCATAAAGTGTTATGACTTTTACGTCAGATTTATAACGAGCCAGTTTTTGAATCTCCCCTGAAATCTGCTCACAAAGTTCACGTGTAGGAGCGATAATAAGTGCTTGAGGAAAGTGTTCAGCTTCATCCAGTTTTAAAACAAGAGGCAAGGAGAAAGCAAGTGTTTTACCCGAGCCAGTTTTAGCTTTGGCAATGACATCTTTACCTTTTAATATAGCTGGAATAGCCTCTTCTTGAATAGGTGTTGGGTTTTTGTAACCTAATGATGTTAGATTATCTAAAACATCAGAAGGTAGAGGTAAGTCTTTAAATGAAATCACAGGTACTCTTTTTTAGAAATTATATCTAATTCTTTTGGAATAGGGTTTATGTTCTATACTCTGCATTTATCTTAACATAATCATAAGAGAGGTCACAACCATAAGAGGTGTATGAGCCATCTCCTAAGCCAAGATTGCAGGTTACTTTAAAAGAAGAGTTTTTCATAACTTTATAGGCTTTCTCTTCTTGTTCTTGGTCTAGCTCTCGTTGTTCATTTGAGTAGATGAGTAGGTTATCGTAGTGAATGGTTAGTTTTGTATCATCACACTCCACACCAGATGCACCTATGGTTGAAGCAATTCGTCCCCAGTTTGGGTCTTCTCCAAAGAGAGCAGTTTTTACAAGTAGTGAGTTTGAAAGGGCAATAGATGCTTTTCTTGCCTCTTCTTCTGAAACAGCTCCATTTACTTCAAATGCAACCAATTTATTGGCTCCTTCACCATCTTTCAGAATCATCATCGCAAGCTCAAAGGTAATCTTATTTAACGCTTCTCTAAAGGCTTCTTTGTTGTAGGCACCTGAAACTTTATTGGCTAAAAGCATAATGGTATCGTTAGTAGAGGTGTCACCATCTACTGATATTCGATTAAATGAACCTTCTGTTGCTTCATTTAATAGCTCCTCCATATCAGCTTTTGGAATGTCAGCATTGGTGGTGATAAAGCAGAGCATGGTAGCCATGGCAGGGTTAATCATACCTGCACCTTTACAGATGGCTGCTATGGTAAATGATGAGCCATCATCAAGCTCTATTTTAAAACACAACTCTTTTTTAAATCTGTCAGTAGTCATAATAGAACGAGCTGTTTTATCTGAGTTTTTAGCAGAGTAATCAAACTTTGAAAAAGCTGAGGTGATTTTCTCTTGATTAAGTCTATACCCTATAACCCCAGTTGAAGACATAATAGGATTTTCTAAATTATGATGCTTCTTTAACTCTTTAAAAATAGAATCAATATCTTCGATTCCTTTTTCACCTGTCATGGCATTGGCATTTTTTGCATTCATCAAAATAAAATTGGTTTTAAAATTTTTAGGATATTTTTTATAATGTTTTATGGGTGCAGCTTGAAACTTGTTTGATGTAAAACGTGCTGTAATATCACATGGTACATCTGAACGAATAAAAGCAACATCACCATCACCATTATCATTTACTTTCATGCCAACATTGACACCATCGCAGAAGAAACCTTCTACGTTATTGAGTCCACCTTTTAGTGAAAATAGATTAAACATTTTACATCTCCTCTGGTTTTACAGTTTTTCTAATTAATTTTTTAGCTTTTTTGATACCTTCACTAGGACCAATAAGCAGAAGTTTCGCTCCTGCTGTAATGGTTGTATCACCTTTTGGCATAGGGACAAACTCACCACTTTTATGTCGTATACCAATAATGGTTACATTAGCTATCTCTCTAAAAGAGGCATCTCTGATTTTTCTTAAGGTTAACCAAGATGTTTTGGTAATTCTTGCTTCTTCCATGTCTAGTGGTGTATCTTGTTTATATAGAAATTCTTGTAGAAGGTTTTCCATATCGGGGCGTATTGCCATGGCATTAATACGTTGAGCCATAATATTGGTAGGAGTTACTACTTTATCTGCACCTAGTTTTAAAAGTTTTGTCTCATCACTAATGGTTGGAGCATTAGATATAACTAGAAATGGTCGTCGTCTTTTTATCTCTTTCTCATAAAGACGAACCGATGCAATGGTAGCAATGTTGTCTGCAATATTGTCTGCTAAGGTAATAATACCTTTGGCTGAAGAGAGATGTGACTTTAAAATAGCCTCTTCTGTATGTGGTTCACCTGTTACAAAATAAGGGTAGTTGTATTTTATAGCAATCTCTTCAAAGTCCTCTCTTGGGTCTATAACCACAAAAGGAAGATGACTTTCTCTCAAATGCTTAGTTACTTGAATGGTAAATTCATTATGGTAACAGATAACAAAATGTTGTTTGAGTCGTGCAACATCATAAAGCATTCTTCTCTCCTTTATTATTTGTATAAGTTCACCTTTATTTAACACATCGACAATAATACCAATAGCAACTGAAAAAACTAAAAAACCAAAGATAATGAGACAAATAGTAAAAAGTCGTCCTAAATCTGAAATGGTAGCCATTTCACCAAAACCAACTGTTGTAAAGGTGATTCCTGTTTGATAGAGTGCATCAAAAAGAGACATGTCATCAATAATAATATAACCAAATGTTCCAAACATCATAGTTAAAACAGTTAAGATAAGAGGAAGTCTAAAAGGTGATAGATGTACATACAACTCATCACTGAGAGTTATATGTGGTTTTGATGTTTCTCGCCAGTTGAGAAACTTTTTGACTCGACTAAGTGTAGTCAAAATATAAGAGTCTTAAAAGACTGGGCTTATGCCTCAGTTGTTTCAGCTGTAGCTTCAGCTGCTTTTTTCTTCATTGTTCTAAGAGTAGATGCAGCAACTTTAATTTTTTTAGTTGTACCATCTTCTAAAGTAATCTTTACAGATCTTAAATTTGGAAGTTGTCTTCTCTTTGTCTTGTTGTTTGCATGAGATACATTATTTCCTGTTAATGGACCTTTTCCTGTTACATCACATCTTCTTGCCATGATAATACCTTTGTAATAAATAGTGTCATATGAGTTACTTAAATAGCACTCATAAAAAGTTTTGCGATTATAGTGGAAAGTTACTTAAATGGTAGTAAGTATCAGAAAAAAATTAGCTATAATACAAAAAATTACCTTATTAGGATTTTAAATGTTAATTGCTCCAAGTATTCTCTCTGCCGATTTTGGTAACTTAGCACGTGATGTTAAAGCCATTTGTGATGATGGCTGTGATTTGGTTCATGTTGATGTAATGGATGGACATTTTGTTCCAAATTTAACTATTGGACCAGTAGTGGTCTCTGCTGTGGCTAAGGCTGCAACTAAACCACTAGATATTCACTTAATGGTAGAGAATAATACATTTTTTGTAGATTTATTTGCTCCTTTAAAACCTGAGTATATCTCTTTCCATATAGAAGAGGAGAAGCATCCCCATCGCTTAGTCCAGCATATACGCTCTTTAGGAATTAAACCTGCTATTACTTTAAATCCCCATACTCTACCTGAAACTATAGAGTTTTTGTTGGCAGATGTAGATATGGTTCTACTTATGTCGGTGAACCCGGGTTTTGGTGGTCAGAAGTTCATTCCTTCTGTTTTAGAGAGAGCTAAACGTTTGAAATCTTTAATAGAAAAACATAATCCAGCTTGTCTTATAGAGGTAGACGGTGGTGTAAATGATAAAAATATTGAAGAACTTAAAGAGGCAGGTGTAGATATTGTAGTCGCAGGTTCTTATGTTTTTGGAAATGAGAAGGGTTATAAGCATGCTATTGACTCTTTAAAGATATAATTTCTGATTATTGTAGGGATGTAGGAGTTACTATGAGAGTTAAAATATGTGGTATAACCAATTTACAAGATGCGATGCAAGCAATAGATGCTGGAGCAGATGCTTTGGGTTTTGTTTTTTATAGAGAATCCCCAAGGTATATAAAACCTGCAGATGCTAAAAAGATTATTGATAAATTATCTCCTTTTATAGGTAGAGTAGGGCTATTTGTCAATGAAGGTATTGATACTATTGATACCATCTCTAAATATTGTGACTTGACACTCTGTCAAATTCATTTTGAGGTTGATGAAGAGGCTTTGGATATGATAGGTTCCAAAGCAATGCCTGTTATTCGTGCTAAAGAGTCAAAAGATGTGTTACAATATAAAGATAGATATCGTTTGATAGATGCTTACTGTGAAGAGTACGGTGGTTCAGGGAAACGTTTAAACCTAGAGTGGTTTAAAGGTGTTGACTGTTCTAAGATAATCTTGGCAGGTGGATTAACTCCTGATAACTTACAAGAGCTTAAATCTTATGGTTTTTATGGTGTTGATGTAAGTTCTGGTGTTGAGAAAATAAAAGGTAGAAAAGATCATGCAAAGGTTAGTAAGTTTATAAAAAATGCAAAAAGTCTATGATGAATTAACAGCAGCCTTTAGACGTAATGAAGGCTACCTATCAGCACCTTCATATAGACGTATAGTTAAAAAACATACCACACTATTTGAAGATACAGATACACTATTTTTTCTTTTACAAGCAGCAGGTTATCCTATTGTTGAAGATGGAGAGAATTATCGTTTAGAGAGTTTTTTTAAACCTTATGCAGAACAGAAGTACTGTGTAATAGACATAGAAACGAATGGATCTAAGCCTGAAACTGCACAGGTTATAGAGGTAGGTGCTGTTATGGTTCAAAATGGAGAGGTTATTGACCGTTTTGAAAGTTTTGTTGAGTGTGCATTTTTACCCGAATATATTACAAAAATTACAGGAATAGTTCCAAAAGATTTAGAGAATGCTCCTAGTAGATTAGATGTTTTAACTAAATTAAGAGTTTTTTTAGATGATGCTGTTTTTGTCGCACACAATGCAAATTTTGATTATGGTTTTTTAGACCATTCCTTTGACCGTTTTGGTTTAGGTAGTATTGGAAATCAGAAACTTTGTTCTATTGATTTGGCACGTCGAACTATAAAAAGTGAACGTTATGGTTTGGCATACTTAAGTGACTCTTTAGAGTTGGGTGACCATGTCCATCATCGTGCTTTTTCAGATGCTATGGCTACTGCAAATTTGTTGGCACTCACTTTTAAAAACTTACCTACCTATGTTAAGACTACTGATGAGTTATTACGTTTTTCTGTATCAAGTAGAAAAGAGCGAACTAACAGTAAAAAATAATATTAAATATTTAGAATTAACTACTAATATTAATTGTATTGATATTAATAGATTGTTATAATAAAAGAAAATAAAAGGGATAAATATGAAATATAGTAATGGTTTAGCTTTCTCAGCAATCGCTTTGGCAGTTTTAACAACAGGATGTGTCAAAAAACCTACAAATGATGGACAAGTGGTTTATGATAATTCTCAAACTTCAGGAGTATATGATAATCAGGCTGGTACTACTTACGAAACGGGAGATACTATTACTTATGATAATACGGCAGTAACTCCAGCAGGGTCGATTTATACAGGTGAAGCAACTGATAGTACAGTGATTACAACAACAGATGCTTATGGTCAGCCAGTGGCATCATCTGGAAATTCAATTTATGGTCAACCAGCTACTTCAAATAATGGTGCATATAATGACCCATATGCAAGTACAGACAATTATCCAGATCCATATGCAACTGGTAGTTCGTCATCAAACGACAGTTATTCTGCACCAGTAAGTAGTAACACAGGAGGAAATGGTGGTATTCAACTACAGATAGCAGCATTAGCTGATTACTATGCTGCAGAAGAGTTTAAAAATTCATTAAGTTTAGATCCTAAATACTCAGCTTATGTAAAGCGTGGTAATCCAAATAAGGTTATTGTGACTGGTATCTCTTCTGTTAGTGAAGCAAATAGATTAAAATCTAGTCGATTCCCAGATGCGTTTATTGTTAGTGGTGGTAGCTCTTACTCATCTTCATCTTATGGAAATGACAATAGTTATACAACAAATAACTCTTATGGAAGTAGCTCTTCTTCAGCTGCACTTAATGGCTTAGGTGTTCAAATCGGTGCATTTTCAACTCATGCAAAAGCTCAAAGTGTAGCAGAGTCAGCAAGTAGTAAATACTCACCATTTGTTAAAACAGTTAATAGAAATGGAAAAACTCTTTATAAAGCAATCTTAACTGGTTTTGCTTCAGAGAGTGAAGCACGTAGTTTTATTGCTAATCGTGGTTCAGGATTTGTTGTTCACGGTCTTTAGGGTATAGTGAACTAAAGAGGCAGATAGATTTTATCTATTAGCTCTCTATATTCGCTTTTGGCATTGCTATCTATAGTGATGCCTCCTCCACTCTTATAATATAGTTTCCCATCTTTTTTTTCAATAAACCTTATCATCACTGCAGAGTATAAATTTTTTCCATCAAATATACCAAAGACTCCTGTATAAAACTCTCTATTATAATTTTCTATACTGTTTATAATCTTTACAGTACTTTGTTTGGGTGTTCCTGTAATTGAACCAGCAGGAAGAAGTTTTTCTAAAAGTTCTCCTAGATTATCTCTCCACTCTTTGGGAAGTTGTGCTGTAATTTTAGAGCTAACCTGTAGAAGCTCTTTCTCTCCAGCAACTATTTTCTCTACATAACGAAACTTTACTACTTTAATATTTTTTGCGACCATACCCAAATCATTACGCATGAGGTCAACTATCATAACATGCTCTGCCATCTCTTTTTCATTGCTTAGTATTTTCTCTTTAGCATTGGGTAGTGAAGCTTCTATAGTTCCTTTCATAGGGTAGGTACTAATGGTATTATCTTCTATCTCTATAAACTTTTCAGGAGAGAAGCAGATAAATTGGTCTTTAAAATAGAGTTTGTATTTTGCTTTGGCATAGGTAAAAATCTCTTTTAAAGAGAGATTGGTCTCTATGGGAGTTTTAAATGTTAGGTTGAGCAGATAGGTGTTGCCAGAGCGTATCTCTTCTAGTACTTTATCTAATGAATTTTTATAGAGTGTAAAATCAAGAGGATACTTTTTTAAGTAGTAGACTTTTTTTATAGAGTTTGCTATAGGTTGTTTGGGGTAGTTTCGTTGATGACCTATTTTAAAAAAAACATCATCATCAAGTTCACTAAGTGGTTGAACAAACTGTTCTTTTAAATCATAAGAGAGTACAAATAAAAAAGGTTCTCTCTTTTTTGCTAGTTCAGTGATTTTATCCATTAATTATCTAGTAGCAGAGCTTTTAGTATAGCCATTCTTACATAAACACCATTTTTTACTTGTGTAAGTACTTTAGACCTTTCATCTCTAAGCATCTCATCACTTATATCAATATTACGCATAACTGGTCCTGGGTGAAGTAGTAAAATATCTCTATCTTCAAATAAATTTTTAGTTATACAGTACTCTTTTGCATACTCGTCATAGTCTTCAAATATAGGAGCTTTATGCCGTTCTAGTTGAGCTCTTAAACTCATAACAATATCTACAGTATCTATAACTTCATTAAGGTTTTCATATTTTGGTAGGTCATTGTCAGGCATAAATGGTTTAGGTGCGACAAGAATAACATTCATCCCCATTCGTGTAAAGAGTCTAATTCCTGAACTAGCAACACGTGAGCTTACAATGTCACCTACAATAGCAATGGTCTTTCCTCTAAGGTCTCCAAAGTGTTCCAACATAGTAAAGTAGTCAAGTAGAGCTTGAGTAGGGTGAGCATAGTTTCCTGCACCTGCATTTAAAATAGGTGTTAGGTTTTTGTTGGCAAGTTTTTTAGGTGTGTTATTAAACTCATGACGAATAATAACTCCATCAGGTTCCATGGCAGCTAAGTTTTCAAAAGTATCTTCTAGGCTTTCACCTTTATTGGTAGAACTTTTAGAAGGGTCAAGATGAACCACTGATGCACCTAAACGTTTGGCTGCTACTTCAAATGAACTACGTGTTCGGGTTGAACTTTCAAAAAAAAGAGTTATAAGTAGTTTATCTTCTAAAAGTTTAGATGGCTTCTCTTTTTTAAATGCTGATGCATCTTTCATAATATTAGCTATCTGTTCTTCTGAAAAATCACCTGTATCGACTAAATGTTGCATAAATACCCCTATTAGAATAATTTAGTGATTATATCTAATGGTTAATAAATATTAGCGTCCATGGTTAAAATAGTATAGATAGAGGTTTCACCTTCATTTTGGGTATGTTAAAAATGTTTAAATGGAGTAGAATCTTTTAAAAGGCTCTCTCCTTTTTTTACTATTAAGTCTTACTTTTCAACTTTTACAGTTACAGGTATTCTGTTTGCCTTAATAGAGTGGTAGGCTGAAACAGCAATAAAGGTTATACCTACTGTACCAACAATAATTTCATCTATATGGAAGAAAATTTTAACCAACATGATAAGTGCTAAAGCCAAAATAGCATAGTGGGCTCCATGTTCTAAATATCGGTACTCTGTTAAAGTTTCATTTTTTAACATATAGATGGTTAGCGAACGTACAAATGTTGCTCCGATTCCTAACCCTATCATGA
>JALUKQ010000172.1 GCA_027056485.1 Campylobacteraceae bacterium
TGATCCTAATCATTTAGCTAACCAAGCTCAGATTGGAATGATCTATTTAATGTTTGCTGATGCTGAGGATAAGGCGAAGGAGAAAATTGAATTTATTTTATCAAAAGAACCTCACAACCCCGATGGTCTTTTGCTGAAGTCTGCCTTAATGCTCAAAAATAACAACACAAAAGAAGCTATAGATATTGCTAAGAAAGTTATCGCCAATAATTCTGGAGACATTGATAGCATTATGTATTTGGCTACTTTGTATTATAGAAATGGTAAGCGCCCTGAAGCTATAGAGTTGCTAGATAAATCTTTAAAGAGCCACCCTGGTAATAAAGCTTTAAATAAACTTTTGGCTCATGTGCTTATGAATGAGAAGCATTATAAGCGTGCAGAAGTAATTTATAGAAAACTTCTTGACGCTGATCCGGATTCTCAGGATGCTTATAATGCTTTAGCCGCTTTTTATGATACATCTGGAGATGTAATAAAATCTGAAGAGGTTCTTCGACAATCGATAAATAATGACCCTGTGGATATTGAGAGGCACTTAATCCTTGTTAACTACATTAGGTCAAAGAAAGGTGATGAGGCGGCTATTAATGAGCTGAAAGTATCTATTAAAAACAATGGTGGATTAGGGGAATTAAGAGTAGCTCTTGGTGAACTATTGGTGGTATCAGGCGATAAGCAGTCAGCGATTAAAGTTTATAAAAAAGTTATTCATGATTTTTCTGATGAAGCCGTCGGTATTGAAGCACGTATTTCACTGGCATCAATCTATATAAGTGAAAAAGATGTGGAACGAGCAAGTAACATAGTCGAAGATGCTGTTTCGGTCTCACCAAATGATCCCAAAGTTAATTATCTCAGAGCAAGAATTGCATTGTTTAATAAGAATGTTGAGCAAGCAATCATATCTCTACGTATTGTGACAAAAGAAATGCCTGAAAATATTGATGCTTTTTTCCTTTTGGCTAGTGCTTATCAGATGGAAGGTAATAAGGAGCAGGTGAAGACTACATTGAACAGTGCATACGAGAATAACAGGGATAAGCCCGATGCATTATTAAAGTTGGCGAAATTCTACTTATCGAGAGACATCGATCATGCAGAAAAAATAATTGATGATTATAATAACTTGAAAAAGCATGATTATGATGGTTTATCAATAAAAGTAGCAATTTTGAATAAAAAGAAACAGTATTCTGAGGCGTATAAAATCGCTCAAGAACTAATGAGCTCTTTTTCAGACAAGCCGAACGGTTATTTGCATGTTGTCCCATATTACAGTCAACAGGGTGACAAAAAGAAAGCCATTATCGCTCTAGAAAAAGGTTATGAAAAGGCTAAAGATAACAGAAAATTACTAACCATATTAACCACGCTACAGGCGTCAGAAAAAAAGTTTGATGTGGTTGAAAAAAGAATTAAGGAAGAATTAAAGGCTTCACCTAACGATGCAGATTTAAAAATATTACTGGCTAAATCATACATGACACGCAATGCCTTACCTTTGGCTGAAGCATTGTTAAATGAAGTGGTGAGCGCTGAGCCATCTTCTGAGCAGGCATATTTTTTTCTTGCTCGGATTTACCAAAAACAAGAAAATATAAGTTCAGCTAAGGCGGTACTTGAAAAAGGCTGGTCTAACGTAAAGTCCAGTATTAAAATACCATTGGGACTTGCTGTACTTTATGATGCAGAAAAAGAGTATTCTAAATCTATTGAAATCTATCGTAGATTAAGTGAGTTATATCCTGACAACCTGATCGTAATAAACAATATGATATCGTTGTTGTCAGACTATGGTGATAAAAATGATTTAGAGGCAGTTAAAGAATTTGTTAAAAAACTTGATGGAGAAGGTTCGCCAGTATTTAAAGATACTATAGGG